>CAXTCT010000073.1:0-8404 GCA_964242565.1 uncultured Acetobacteraceae bacterium
AGGAAGCCAAGGGCATCCAGACCGAGCTCGATGTCGTCGAGGGGATGCAGTTCGATCGTGGCTATATGAGCCCGTATTTCATCACCAACGCCGAGAAGATGACGGCTCAGCTCGACGACCCGTACATCCTCATCCACGAGAAGAAGCTGTCGAGCCTGCAGCCGTTGCTGCCGCTGCTCGAGGCGGTCGTGCAGTCCAGCCGCCCGCTGCTGATCATTGCCGAGGATGTCGAGGGTGAAGCCCTTGCGACCCTGGTCGTGAACAAGCTGCGCGGCGGCCTGAAGGTCGCGGCCGTGAAGGCGCCGGGCTTCGGCGATCGCCGCAAGGCGATGCTCGAGGACCTCGCCATCCTGACCGGCGGCACCGTGATCAGCGAAGATCTGGGCATCAAGCTCGAGACCGTCACGCTGGACATGCTCGGCCGCGCCAAGAAGGTGCTGATCGAGAAGGAGAACACCACGGTCGTCGAGGGCGTCGGCAAGTCCGAGGACATCAAGGGCCGTTGCGCCCAGATCCGCGCCCAGGTCGAGGAGACCACGTCGGATTATGATCGCGAGAAGCTGCAGGAGCGTCTGGCGAAGCTCGCCGGCGGCGTCGCGGTCATCCGCGTTGGCGGCTCGACCGAGGTCGAGGTCAAGGAGCGCAAGGATCGCGTCGACGACGCGCTGCATGCGACCCGTGCGGCGGTCGAGGAAGGCATCGTTCCCGGCGGCGGCGTGGCTTTGGCCCGCGCATCCCTGGTTCTGGCCGACCTCAAGGGCGAGAATGACGATCAGCGCGTAGGCATCGAGGTGGTCCGCAAGGCCCTCCAGGCGCCGATGCGTCAGATCAGCGAGAACGCAGGCGAAGACGGCGCGGTGATTTCCGGCAAGGTGCTGGAAAACGGCGAATATAACTTCGGCTTCGACGCGCAGAGCGGCCAGTACAAGGAGATGGTCGCCGCCGGCATCATCGACCCGACCAAGGTTGTTCGCTCGGCCCTGCAGCATGCTGCTTCCATTGCGTCGCTGATGATCACGACCGAGGCGATGGTCGCCGAGCGTCCTGAGAAGGCGGCACCGATGGGTGGTGGCGGCGCCGGCGGCGGCGGCGGCATGGGTGGCATGGGCGGCATGGGCGGGATGGATTTCTGATCCCTCCACGCCGGTCCATCTTGATGAACTAAAACGGAGGGGGTGAAGTCGCCCCCCTCCGGCTTGGCCGTCCTGGCAGCGCGGGATGGTTCAAGTGGCCTTTTTCGAAGAAGCAGCCTCGGCAAGCGCGTTGCGAAGCGGTGCCAGCCAGGGTTCGAAATGCTGCCATTGGTCGAGACCATCCTTGAAGATGGGACGGCGCACCTGCTCGGAGCTGGCGGTGCGCACGCTGCGCTCGTTCTTGTAGAATTCAAGGCATCGCGCGTCGAACGCCAGCTCGCAGAAATCCAGGATGCGCCGGACGCTGCCGTCAAGATCCGACACGACGTCCTCATGCTGTACGCGCAGGATCTTCCCCGGCAGCACTGAGTCCCAATGGGCCATCAGCGCGACATAGCTGCGATAATAGCGCGCGATGTCTTCGAAACTATAGGTGAATTCCTGGCCGGACGCGAAGAGCTGCTTGAAGTTGCTGAAGCAGCAGGCCATCGGCTCCCGCCGCGCGTCGATGATCCTGGCGTTCGGCAGGATGAGATGGATCAGCCCGAGATGACGGAAATTATTCGGGTTCTTGTCGATAAAGAATGTCCGCCCGGTGCGATAGGCCCGGGTGTCGGCGAGGTATCTCTCGCCGAACCTGCGCAACTGTTCCGCCGACAGCTCCTCGAGTACGGCCGGATAGCGGACGTCGCTCTCGTCGTGATTGCGGCCCTGCAGGCGGACGACCAGCCTGGAGATGTCGGAGAGCTCCATGGTTCCTTCGACCTCGGGATGCGAGGCGAGGATCTGCTCGATCAGCGTCGATCCGGCGCGCGGCAAGCCGACGACGAAGATGGGGTCGGCGCGGTCGCAGCCGGCGCCCGCGCGCGCGGCGACGAATGACGGGGTGAACAGCGCGATCTGACGACGTGCGTTATGCTCGATGATCTCGGGACGATAATGTGTCTCGCTCTTCTTGAGCCTGTTGCCGCGATCATAATAGGAAAACGCTTCCGCATATTGCCCGCGGTCCTCGAAGGCCTTGCCGAGCGCAAAGCACAGATGATAGCGATCGCCGAGCCGGGTCGCTTCGGCTGCCTCCTCGCGCCGCATGCGTTCGATTTCCGCATCCAGGAAGCGGTAGGTCTTCAGGTTCGCGAGACTCCAATAGGCGTCTCCCAGCACCGGCACGATGGCTGAAGCGGCGCGATAGGCGTCGATCGCCTCCTGCTGGCGGCCCAGCGTCTTGAGCGCATGACCGATCGACAGGTGCAGATCGGCCGATGCCGGCGTCTGCGCAACCAGTTCCCGGTAGGTCCGGAGCGCCTCGTCATAGTCGGCGAGCGAAAGACAGGCGGACGCATACACCGCCCGATAGTCGCGATTGTCGGGCTCCGCCTGCAGAAGGATCCTCGACTGGTCGAGCGATTTCTGATGCTGGTGCTGTTGCAGGAGCACCCGGACATAGTCGTAGCGTGCGAGGTGATAGGACGGCGCGAAGGTGAGCACGCTTTCGAGCAGGAATTCCGCATCGTCCAGCACATCGAGCTTCATCCCGATCCGGGCGAGCAGGCGCATGGCCTCGACGTCGGTGTCATGGGTCTGCAGGAACTGCCGGATGACGCGCTCCGCCTCGTGTACTTCGCCATCCGCGAACAGGCTCGACGCGGTCACGACGGCGGCGGGGAGGCTCGCAAGCTTGGCGACGTGGCTGGCCGCCGTCTTCGCCTCGTCCGGCTGGCGCGCGGACCGGAACAGGATCTGCAGCGCCTTCCAGCTTGCCGGCAAGGCGGCATTGAGGTTCACGGCCTGCAGATAGGCTTCCAACGCCGCGGCGGGGTTGCCGGTGGCGATGAAGCAGTGGCCGCGCTCCTGGAACAGGCGGCTGTAACCCGGATGCGTTGCCTCGAGACGATCCAACGTGGCCAGTGCGTCGCCCGTCCGACCCAAATATCGCTGGCTGACCGCGATCATGTAGAGCACGTCTCTGTTCTCGGGGACATGCTGCAGCAGCGCCTGACCCGCTTCCAGAGCCGCGCCAAGGTCCGCCGCCTCCATCAGCCGGCGGATACGGAGGACCTCCGCTTCCACCGACGATGGTGGAGACCCTGCGTAAGCCGCGCTCATGCCCACTCCTGGTCAACCGGCCGATCGAACTACCTGAAGGTGTAGGAAAGCCGCAAACCTGCTGTCAACGGACGGGTGACGATGATGGATTTGACGAACTGGGCGGAGCTGATGAATTGCTGGCCCCGTTCGTCGGTGAAATTCTCGCAGAAGATCTGGGCTCTCAGGTCGCCCTTGGAGAAGCCCATCGAGGCGTCGGCGATCGTGTACGGCTTCATGAAGTAATTGTTGAAGGTTGCCACCGCCGAATGCGAGCTTGACGTGTAGGTCATGCCGATCTGAAAGAATGGAAACAGATTATGGAACGCGAATTCGTAGCGCGCGCGCAGATTGCCCTTGAAGGCTGGCGATAGCGCCAGCGTGTCGCCATCCTCTCCAAAGATGCCGGCCGAGCCCGGCAGGATGGTTCCCGTCACGCTGGTCACCGGCGGCGAATTGAGCTGCCTGGTGTCGTTGGCGGCAAATCCTCCGTTCAGGGTCAGGCCCCGGATTACGTGGGCCGTGGCCTGAATCTCCGTGCCGCGCACGCGGTAGTTCGGACCGTTGACGGTGAAGGACAGATTGCCGAATGCGCCGGGATCGAACAGACGGTCCTGAACATTGTCCCAGTTCTCCTGGTAGAAAGCGCCGTCCAGGGTCAGGCGGTGATGCAGGAACTGCATCTTGTAGCCGATTTCGTTGTTCGTCAGGCCGTCCGACGAATAGGCGATCGGTCCGACAAAGCTGCCTGATTTGGGCGCCCGCCGGTTGAAGCCGCCCGGCCGGTAGCCTTCCGAGTAGGTGTAGTACACCATGATGTCGGGCGTGATCTTGTAGGTCAGGTTGGCGCGGTTACGAAAGCCGTAGGATGCGGATTCGAGATGCTTGGCGTCGAGGTTGGTGGCGCCGGCAAGGCAGGGGGTAGGCCCGCTATAGCCGACGCTGCAACCGAAGGAGCCGACGGCCGAGCCCACTTCGTAGTTATGGAAGTCGAACCAGCGGGTTCCGAACGTTGCCGTCAGCCTGTTGGGGATGATGTCGTAGTCGGCGGACCCGAAGATCGCATATTGGGTATAGCCGCGGGTGACATCGTCGAAGAAGCCGGTGTCGGCGGCCCGGGTGTTCGGATCGATCGCGGTCGAGCCGGGCGGCGGTCCGATCGGCGTGAAGCCGGGCGCGGTGAGATAGTTGAAGTTCGTCTGACCCTGGATATTGAAGCTCTCGTAGAGGAAGCCGCCGGTCGCGCGCGCGCGCCAGTTGTCGGGCGTGCTGACCCGCAGCTCCTGGCTCAGATGGTTGTCATGCTCGATGTCCTGCCATGTGCCGCCGGGCGAGTAGCATTGCGACTTGGCAATGCCTTTGGCCGGATTGGCCGGCTGGCATTGGTAATAATCGGCATAAAGGCCGCGGGCATAGTTGGTGTAATCCTGGACCTGCTTGGCGTTCCTGATCAGATACGCGCCGTCATAGACAATTTTCAGGAAGCCGATGCGCCCGGTGATGGTCAGTGCCGTGTTCTCGAAATAATCATGGTCCGACGAGGGCTCGAAGATCTGGGCCGAAAGCGCGGGCAGCGTCACCGGGGAACTGCCGGATGTCTGAGGCATCTCGTAGAAGACGCCGTCGGTGTTCAGCCTCTGCGCGGATTCCGCGAGCAGGACGTTCCAGTCGTCGTCGAACTGGTAGAGCGCCTCGCCGCGGATCCCCTGATACACGGCGGGATTGATGTCGTTCGATGCGAGCTTGTAGTTGTTGATCGAGTTGGTCGCCGTCGGCTTGCCGGGGACGTTGTTGGTGTATCCGGCGTAATGGATGCCGAGGTCGGTTTTCTGCCGCACGAAGGTTCCCGGAAAATTGTCGATATAGCCGCCGCGTCCGTCATGGTACATGACGAGGCGCAGCGCGAACTTGTCCTTGATGATGGGCGCGTTGATGGTGATGTCGGCATTCTCGTTGCCCCCGCCATGAGCCGTGCCACCCGCGCCTCCATCGACGGTCACGTAGTATTTGCCGAGATCCGGTTTGTTGGTGATGTAGCGCAGCACACCGGCCTGCGCGCCGGATCCGAACAATGTGCCTTGCGGGCCTTCGAGCACTTCGACCCGCTGCAGGTCGACCGCATAGATATCGAGGTTCCGGCCGGGGATCTCCGCGGACTGGTCGTCGAGATAGACCGCGACATTGGGGAAGGAGCCGACGCCGCCGCCACTCTGGCCGCCTTCGTCACCGCCGATGCTCAGGCCACGCATGTAGATGTTCTGCTCGCCCGGCCCGAACCCGCCCGCGGTCACGTTCGGGAGCTGGCGGAGCATGTCGTCGAAATTCTCGATATTCAGCCGCTTGAGCGTCTCGCCGGTAAGCACCTGGACCGAGACCGGCACGTCCTGGAGATTCTGGCTGCGCCGCTGGGCGGTCACCGTCACGACTTCGCCGGTGTCGGCCACCTTTGCGGCCTTCGGGTTCTTGCCGGACCTGACCAGCGGGGCGGAAGGCGCCCCGCTGCCGCTGTAGGGAATGGCCGGCGCAAGCGGTGCTGCCGTCGTATTTGCCGTGCCCTGGGCACGGGCAGCCGAACCAAGCAGCACGCCGAGGGCGATGCCCGACAGCAGCGTCTTCTTGAAGCTTCGAAGCCACGGGCCAGGGACAGCCGCCGCGACGTCAGCCTCCGGCCACACGGCGCAGTCTCCGGGCCGGGCGCGAAGCAGGCGAGGGCGTATGGCGGATGGCTGCCTCAAAACTTCCTACTCCCTGCATCCTGCCCGATGACGGGCCGACTGGTCCGGTCCGGATGCGCGTCAGCGTTGTTGCGGATAGCCAAGTGTGGCAGGGGCTGCCAAGTGGCGGTATGCGTGCGACGTTCGATCCAAATCCCGACAGGTCTTAGATCTCTTTTATTTCAAGCCGTCCAGGGCTTCGAGCCTTTATCATTGCGGCGGACAACCGGATCGTTAAACAGAACGGGTTGGTTTATGAAGTGCCGGGATGCGTCATGGTCCCGTTCCGATGTCGCCGCCGCCTGATGGAAGCAACAAAAATTTCGCCGGAGGTCCGCTGTGCCGGAAAGCGATCCAGCCCTGTTGTTCCAGCGCGTCATCCGGTTGCTGGAATCCGGCGATCCGGCGGCGGCGTCCCTTCTCTCCCGGCTCGAGGCATTTGCGGATTATGGGCCCGGTTGGCTGGCACTCGGAGAATGGCTGCATGGCAAGGGACACCGGGAGGCCGCCCTGACGGCCCTGCGACGTGCCGCGCGTGCGCAGCCGCCGTCCAGCATGGCGGCGCATCGGCTGGGACAATGTCTTGTCGAGCAGGGCGCGCGCGAGGCCGGGATCGTGGCCTTCATCGAGGCGGTGCGCATCGATCCGGACTTTGCCGATGGATGGTACAGCCTTGGACTGGCACGCCAGGATGGCGGGGCGCATGAAGCGGCGGCCCACGCCTATCAGGCGGCGTTGCGCGCCAGGCCCGGCTTTCACGAGGCGGCGTTCAACCTGGGCGTGGCATTGCAGGAAGCCGGCCGGATGGACGGCGCCATGGACGCCTATGCGACCGCCCTTGATCTGCGTGCCGACAGTTTCGGACGGATCGCACAGGCGTTGGTTTCAGGGCGTGTCGGAGTCCTCTGGCTTGATCCCGCCGCCTTGCGCCGTCACCTCGTCGAACGCGGTAGCTGATCGAGGCGCACGTCCATGCTTCCGGTAATGTCCCGTTGTGCTCAGCAGGCTATGGGCGGTGGCGGCATAACGCTCCCGGTCGGCCGGAGCGAAAGCCCGGCAATCCAGCAGGGCAGCTTCACGGCGCACCGGAATGCATTGCGCCACCGGCATGCCGCGCGGCAACACGCCGGAGAAGGCGGGATCCAGCCACACCGCCGGAAACAGGATGCCGACATCATGAAACCGGTCCGCGTCCACCACCCCGCCGAGCAGGCGGAACGGCAGGTCGGCGCGATTGACCGGATGGGTCGCGAACAGCGACCATCCAGGCTCCAGCTCGATGGTCCAGAAGCTGTTGAACTTGACGATGACCTGGCCGGGCTGATGAAACGGCGTGCCTTGAACCTGTGCCGGTGCATGAAAACTGACCGGTGCGCGCGGATGCATCGCGACCGACAAAGCGGGGATGTTCCAATCCCACGACAGGCGGCCATCCCGCACCGTCACGTCGCACGCAAGCGGGATCATGAAACCTTGCGACATCGCATCGACGAAAGGCGGACAATGCTTGACGGTGCGGATGTCATCGTCATGCAGATCCGAAAATGCGTGCCGCGGCATCTCGCGCAGCCAATCGGGCAGGAACTCCCGTGCCGGAGCCGGGCGCGGAAGCAGATCGATCAGGGCGGGATCACAGCGGAAGCTTATCTTCATTCGGCGTCATCGGGCAGGGTCGCCAGCCGTACCGACCGGCGCCAGCCACGGTATTTGCGCTCGCGTTCCGAGGCGGCAATCGAGGGCACAAAGCGTCTGGCCGCCGACCAGTTGCCGGCGAAGATTTCGGGTTCCGGCAGCAGGCCCGCATCCAGCCCGGCAAGATAGGCCGCCCCTAAAGCGGTCGTCTCGTTGTAGGCGGGACGCTCCACGTCAAGATCGAGCATGTCGGCCAGGAACTGCATGGTCCAGTCGCTGGCCGACATGCCGCCATCGACCCGAATGACCAGGTCCCCGGCCGGTTCGCCATAATCGGCGAGCATGGCGGCAAGCAGGTCGCGAGTCTGATAGCCGATGCTTTCCAGCGTCGCCCTGGCGAATTCCTTCTTCGTGGTGCCGCGGGTGATGCCCGTGATCAGCGCCCGCGCATGGCTGTTCCAGTGCGGGGCGCCAAGGCCGGTGAAGGCGGGCACCAGATAGACCGGCTGGTCCGGGTCGGAGGTTTCGGCGAGACGACCGGTTTCGGACGCGTTCTCGACCAGTCCAAGACCGTCGCGCAGCCATTGCACGCCGGCGCCGGCGGAAAAGATCGAGCCTTCGAAGGCGTAGCGGCGCTGGCCGCGGCGCTGCCAGGCGATTGTGGTCAGCAGGCGATGCTGCGACGGCTTGGGTTCGGTGCCGATGTTGAGCAGCACGAAGCCGCCGGTGCCATAGGTTGCCTTCACCGTGCCGGGCTCGAAGCAGGCCTGGCCGGCCAGGGCTGCCTGCTGGTCGCCGGCAATGCCGCCGATGGTGAGCGAAGCGCCGAGCCAGTCCGCA
>CAXTCT010000074.1:0-8322 GCA_964242565.1 uncultured Acetobacteraceae bacterium
GGCCGGCGCCGGCGCGCTTGGAAGCTGCTGCGGCACCGCCGTCGCGATTGCGGGTGTGGTGACCGCCGCCATGGCGATCGCAGGATCCGGGCTCAAGCCGGTGACCTGAGCCGCGGAAGCTTCGGCGTCCGGACGAGCGGCAGCTTTCGCATGGAGCGTACGGAGCGCAGGGATCACCGGCGATTCGGCATCGGGTTGTGGGGAAGGCGAGGTCGCGGCCGTCCCGGGTTCCGGTGTGCTTGCGGAAGTCTCCATACGAGGTTCGGTGGAAACCGGCCGCCGCGACGTCAGCGTCGCCGGGAGTGCCTGCACCGATTTTTCGGTCACCGACGGCGCCGTCCCCGATGTTTCGTTATTCTGCAGCATCGGGCCCTTTTCAGCCGCCCCATTGGCCGCCACGTTCGCAACCGGATGCCTCACGCCGGGTGCCGCGGTCGCTGATCCGGCAGCGGATTGCGTTGTCTGCGGTTTGGATACCGCCGATTCGTTTATTTTGAATGAATTTGCGGCGCCGGCGTTACCGAGTGCCGCAAGAAAGCTATCCGCGATGACTCCGGAAGCGGATTGCGGCTGGTGGCTCGCCTGCGGCCGTACACCCGCACCCTGGAGCGGTGGCGTCACCGTGGCGGTCCGTAATACAGGGGCTGGGAGCGAGGTTCTCATAACGGGACCGCAACTTGCAAGGCCGGGGCCAAGTCATCCGGGCGCCCTGAACCGCCATTCGGTGCCGGATCACGGCCGGGAGAGAGCAATTTCCACGGCGCTTCTGCCGGGCAGAAACTGCCGGGCGGCAAATACGCCGGCCGAGCCGGTGGCGGAAAACCGCCAATTCCGGGCGAAAGATGCTGGCATGTTTCCTGCTCTCATGATGCCAGTCGATCTGAACGATCAGGAGAACATCATGTCGGTATCCAGTGCAATGGACACGGCGGTCAGCGGCCTCACCGCTCAGTCCGTCGCCTTCAGCAACCTCAGCAACAACATGGCGAACAGTCAGACCGTCGGCTACAAGGCGGTGGATACCAGTTTCTCGGACTTCGTGGAGGCTTCCGGGGCATTGGAGGGATCATCGGGCAACGTGCTTGCCTCGACCCAGTATTCCAATCAGACCACCGGCGCGATCACCGCCAGCAGCGCAAACGGAGCGCTGGCGATCAATGGCAACGGCTTCTTTGCCGTCAATGAGATCAGTGGGCAGTCCAGCACGACGACCCCCTCCTTCAGCGGCACGCAATATTACACGCGTGCAGGCGATTTCTCGAGCGACAAGAACGGCTACCTGGTCAACAGCGCGGGTGAATATCTCGATGGCTACATGACAAACCCCACGACGGGCGCGCTCAACACGAGCACCCTCACACCCATCAATGTCGACAACGTCGCGTATCGTCCAACCGCCACCACGACCGTGACGATGGCGCCGACCCTTGGCGGCACGGGCGGCACCTCGAGCCAGACTGTCTATGACGCCAGTGGCAACGGCACGTCGCTCGGCCTTACCTGGACCCAGACCTCGGCTGCAACGCCAACCGCCGGAGCCGTCTACAGCCTCGCCGTTTCGGGAACCGGCGCGGCCACCACCCCGACGGCGACGGTCGCTTTCAATACCGATGGCACGATGGCGTCGGTTACGGCCGTCTCGCCGGCGGCGGCGGCGATCACATCGGGAGAGGCGGCCTTCAACATCGGCAAGGTCGGGGCGGGCACGGCGCCCATCAATCTCGACCTGGGCACGATCGGCAGTGTCACCTCGTCAACCACGGTCGGCACGAGTTTCGCTGCCAACACGCCCACGCAGGACGGCACGGCATCCGGATCTCTCCAGACCGGTTTCAAGATGGAAACGGATGGCTCGGTGGTGGCCACCTTCGACAACGGACAGACCCAGTTGATCGGCAAGGTGCCTCTCGCGACCTTCGGGAACGCCGACGCCATGCAGGCCCATGACGGCCAGGCCTACACCGCGACCGCGGCATCCGGTGCCGCGAGCATGCAGACCGCGGCGACGAATGGGGCAGGCAGTCTCGAGACGCAGGCGGTCGAGGGGTCGACCACGAGCCTCGACACCGATCTGACCAAGCTGATCGTTGCCCAGCAGGCCTATGCCGCAAGCGCCAAGGTGGTCACGACGGCCAACGAGATGCTGCAGACGGCGCTGGCGATGAAGCAGTGACGTTCATCGAGCGTTAACCATGCCCGGTGCAGGATGGCCTACTGCCCCCTGCATATGAGGCGGCCGTTGCATGAGCCTGAACACTTCCCTGTCCATCGCGTCGAGCGGGTTGGGGGCGGTCCAGTACGAACTGGGGGTCGCCTCCCAGAACGTCGCGAACGCGAGCACGCCCGGCTACGTGACCGAGGTCGCCAACGTCGCTTCACGCGACGCGGGCGGCCAGGGCAGCGGCGTGGTCATCAAGCTGACGACGCGCGCCGTGAACGACACGCTGCAGAACAGCCTGTATTCCCAGAACGCCAAGGTGGCCAACCTCGGCGTCACGGTGAACGCTCTGAGCGCGATCAGCGCCGTGCAGGGCTCGACCAGCGCCGGCGTCTCGTCCAGCAACACCCTGGCCGATAATCTCGGCAACCTGCAGAACAGCTTCACGGCCCTGGACGCGGACCCCTCGAACACGGTCGACCAGCAGGCCGTGGTCAGCAGCGCCAGCACTTTGGCCAGTTCGATCCAGACCCTGTCCAGCAGCTATCAGACGACGCGCCAGGATGCCGAGCAGGCGATCCCGTCCGAGGTCGACACGATCAACGCCAACCTGAACACGATCGGGTCGCTTTCGACGCAGATCATGCAGTTGCGCGGCGCGGGCGACGATACCGCCGACCTGGAAAACCAGCGCTCTGCGGCGATGTCCACGCTATCGAGTTCCCTGGGGGTGAAATTCGCCGAGACATCCGCCGGCGACATGCTCGTCAGCACGGCCGGCGGCCTGAGCTTGCCGACGCATGCCACCTCCGGTCCCCTTTCCGTCCAGCAGGCGACCATCGGTGTCGCCGATGCCTATCCCGGCTCGATCCCCGGGATCATGCTGAACGGGCAGGATGTCACACCCTCGATGACCGGTGGCACCCTGGGCGCCAACATCACCTTGCGCGATAACACGCTGCCGACCATGCAGGGAGAGCTGGACGCCTTCTCCTCAACATTGGCCACCCGTTTCTCGAACCAGGGCCTCGCGCTGTTCACCGACGGCTCCGGCAACAGTCCCGGAACAAGTCCGACGACGCCGCCGCCGACCGGCCAGCTCGGATTTTCAGGCGGCATCCAGGTCAATTCGCTTGTTGCCGCCACACCTTCCCTGGTGCGTGACGGAACCTCGGGCTCGAACACGACCGGGGCCGCCGGCTACACGACGGTCATCTCGAACGTCCTCAACTACGCCCTCGGCACCATGGACGCGACCGGTGCGGCGCAGGCGCCAGCCACCAGCACCGGCCTTGGCGCGAATGGCACCTTGTCAGCACCCTATGCGGGCACCGGCAGCCTAGTCACCCTGGCGACCAGCCTCACCGCCAGCCAGGCCCAGACGATCGCGGACGCCACGAACCAGCAGACCAGCCAGACCGACATCCAGACGACGCTGCAGGCAAACCTCGCAACCAGCTCGGGGGTTTCGGTGGATGATCAGATGGCCAATGTCGTCGCCTTGCAGAATGCCTACGAGGCGAACGCCAAGGTGGTGGCGGCTGTGCAGTCCATGTTCTCAGCCATCCTCGCAGCCGTAACCTAAGGAATGTCGTGATGTCGGGCGCAATCAGCAACGGCTCCGGGATCATGCCGACGCTCATGCGTTCCGTCGACAAGCTCAACGCCACCAATAATGCGCTGACGGAGGCGGTGAGCAGCGGCATGACGTCGGACAGCTATGCCGGCCTCGGAGATCAGGCCTATGCCGCGATCAGCCTGGAGCCGCAGATCAGCGCGACCAACGCCTGGCAGACCAACGTCAGCGTGGCGCAGACCAAGCTCTCCGTCACGCAGAACGCCCTGACAAGCATCAGCTCGATTGCGACCAGCCTGCAGACCAGTCTGCTCGGCCTGCAAACCACCTCTTCACCAACCACGATATCGGCGGCTTCGAATGCCGCCAAGCAGCAGCTCACGGCACTGACCGCCCTGCTCAACACGAAAAACGGCGACAGCTACGTCTTCGCCGGCACCGCTTCGGATCAGGCGCCGGTCACGAGTTCCGACCTTGCCACCAGCAGCCTGGTGTCGGGCATCATCAATGCGGTGGCGACGGTCGGCACCGTGGGTGCCACGGCGACGGAAACCGCGACCCTGGCCCGCGCATCGGACAACACGCCTGCCGGCAGCGTGTTCTCGGCCCAGCTTTCGGTGGCGGCGCCGGCTGCCACGACACTGGCGCCACAGATCCAGGTCGGCCAGAACGAAAGCATGGCGACGGGCGTCGTCGCGACGCAGGGAACCGCCGCCAGCGCGGTCAGCACCGGCTCGGCGATCAGGGATCTTATCCGCAGCCTTGCAACGGTAGCCGGCTTGTCCGGAGCGGACAGCAGCAGCGCCGGCTTCCAGTCCCTGGTTGCCGATAGCTCCAGTCAGATGAACGGCATCACCGAGAGCCTCGCCGGCCTCACGGCATCGGTCGGCACGTTGCAGGACAATGCCACGTCGCGCGGCAGCAATTTGTCGGACGTCAGCGCTGCGCTGACAAGCCAACTCGGCACAGCAACCGATGCCGACATCACAACCACCCGCACGCAGCAGATCGCGGTCCAGAATCAGCTCACGGCCAGCTACACCCTGATTGCCGATATGAAGACTCTCAATCTTGCGCAGTATCTCTGAGCCGCAATCGACGGGTCTTTTTTCGGTCTTTACGCGGCATTAAGTCCATCCTGTCATTATCGAGGCTGATCTTGCGTCATCAGGCGACGCAGGAATTGGACCGGAGCAGGAACATGGCGAATTTGGTTCTGGAGCTCAAGCCGGGCGAAATGATGGTGATCAACGGTGCGGCGATCCGTTTTCGCACCAAGAGCCGGATCGAGCTGGCGACCCGTGCCCGCTTCCTGTTCGGCAAGCAGATCATGTCTCCGGACAAGGCGACGACGCCGGCCAGCCGGATCTATTACGCGTTGCAGACCGCCTATATCGGCACCGATGACGAACGGAAATCGGCCACGGAAGATCTGGCGAAACTGATTGGCATGTTTCGCGAGGCAACCACATCGGCTTCCGCGCGAACCATCCTCGATACGATCGAAAATTGTGTCGCCAACGATGATTGCTACATGGCCATGAAGCTGGGACGACGCATCATTCGTCACGAGGAAGCGGTTTTGTGCGGGTTGCCCGTCAGTGAGGCGGCCTTCGCCTGAACTCCGGCTGCAGGGCCCGGTACAAGGCCCGGAAGCGGATGAGCTCGCGCCGATACGCCTCGTGTCGCTCGTGATCCGGCGCGGTCCGGTCGAGAATGGCGGGCCTGCGGCAGACCTCGCCCGTGGATTCCCCGGTGAGCGCCAGGCGGGCGAGGCGGGCAGCACCGAAAGCGGGCCCGGTTTCGCTGGCGGCATAGCGGACCACCGGAATGCCGATGACGTCGGCGATGATCTGCGTCCAGAACGCGCTGCGCGCGCCGCCGCCGACCAGGGCCGCCTCCCGCAGCGTCGTTCCGGCCCGTGCCAGACTTTCGAGCGCGTCGGCGAGGCTGTAGGCAACACCCTCGATCACCGCCTGCACGATCTCGGCGGGCATTGTCGAGGGCGTCAGGCCGAACAGCACGCCGCGCGCATGAGGATCGTTGTGCGGACAGCGTTCACCGGTCAGGTACGGCAGGAAAAGCAACGCGCCCGGGCCCGAATAATGCGCCGCGGTCTCTGCCAGCAACGCGGCTGGGTCATCATGCCCCAGCATGCGCGTCGCCCAGGCCAGGGCGCTGGCGCCATTCAGCACTGCGGCAGCCTGGAACCACAGGCCCGACAGCGCATGCGCGAATGCCTGCACTCCGGCTTCGAGGGCCGGGCGGTAGGCTGCGGTGGTGACGAAGATCTGGGCGGATGTGCCAAGCGAGATATAGGCGTCACCGTTCCCGACCGCGCCGATCCCGATGGCACCGGCGGCCGCGTCGCCGCCGCTGCCGGCAACGATGACCTTGCCGGGCTGCAGTCCCCAGCCTTCCGCCACCTCCGCCAACAGGACGCCCCCCGGCCTGTCGCCTTCGGCCGGTTCGGGCAGCCACGAGGCGGAAAGCTTGCAGGCGGACAGGATCTCCGCAGACCAGCAACGATGGGCCTCGTCGAACAACAGGGTGCCGCCGGCGTCGCAGCCATCGGTTCGATGCAGCCCGGTGAGCCTGAGGCGGAGGTAATCCTTCGGCGGCAGCAAACGCCGGATGCGCGCGAATATTTCCGGCTCATGGCGTTGCAGCCAGAGCAGTTTGGCCGGCCAGAAACTCGGAGATTGTGCGGCCCCGGTAATCGCTGGAAACTCCGGATGGCTTTGGGCAATCAGCTCGGCTTCGGCGCTGGCACGGGCATCGTTCCACAGGATCGCCGGCCGCAGCACGCGGTTCTCATCGTCCAGCAATACCAGCCCGTGCATCTGCCCGGACAATCCGATCGCGCCCAATGGCCCCAATCCGCCCGTCTCGCGCGCGAGCGCGTCGACCGTGGCGCAGGCCGCCTGCCACCAATCCTCCGGCGCCTGCTCCGACCAGCCGGGATGCGGACGCGACGTTTGCAGGGGGGTTGTGGTGGCCGCCAGGATGCGCTGCTGGCCGTCCACCAGGATTGTCTTGATGGCGGAGGTGCCGAGATCGATGCCGAGAAACCTCAGGTCGCTCATGAAGGCTGTCTCCTGCTGGTTTTTTTGTCTGGCAAAACATCGGCCATGTTGAACTCCGCATATAGGCGGGACCAACAGGGGAAACGCGGAAATTTCGACCAGGATGAACCGGAGTGCCGCGGTCGCGCCGGCGAGCCGCTTCAGCCGGGCAGGACTTCCAGCCGGGCTGAAAGCTGCCGCGCCAGCCGCTTGCCGGTCACGAGGCTGGGGCGCTCGACCCCCTCATGCAGCAGCCAGGCGAACGAGATCATGGCGACCAGCGTTACCGCCAGAGCGGCCGCATAGGGAAAGCCGAGATCGCGGATGACGAAGGTCATCACCGAATAGCCCAGCACCGAATGGATCAGGTAGAGCGGGAAGGAGATGTCGGCCAGGAAGTCGAGCCAGCGCCGGGCCCGGAAGCGATCCCGCGCCAGGTAGGCGGCGCCGAAGATGGCCAAGGCGTAGAGATAATTCGCCATGACCGTCGGAAACTGCTCCTGGATCGGTCCCACGCGCCAGCAGGCGACGAACAGCCCGAGCAGCACGGCACCGGTGCCGACAGATTTTGCCGGGCCGATCAGGCCGGCCATACGGTAGTGGAACACGGTGCCGATCAGCATGAAGCCGATGCACATCAGCTCGTCGCTGAATTGTGCCGGCACATGGATCATCCTGTGCTGCTGGGCCGCCGCTCCGGCGACCGCCAGAAATGCGAGGCCGATCAGCGGCAGCACGCGTCCGCGCAGGACCCAGGGCCGCAGGATGGCCATCACGACGTAGAACTTGACCTCGATCGCCAGGGTCCAGTTGACCAGGTCGACATAGCCGTTGCCGATCATGGTATCGAGCAGGGTCGCGTTGCAGAGATAGACCAGCGGCGTGAAGGCCATGGGGCGGCCGTAGATCCTCGATTGCGCAAACACCACCAGCCATTCAGCCAGCAGGGCCACCCACAAGGTCGGGAAGATCCGGAAGGCGCGCGCCACCAGGAACCCCTGACGATCCTGCGACCGTAACGAAAGCGGGATCACGAAACCGCTGATCAGGAAAAAGATGGCCACACCCAGCGGGCCGAAATTCAGCCAGCGCCAGACGGTCAGATGCAGGATGAACGGATGTCCGACATGCACTTCGGGGGCGCTGATGATCCAGCCGACGGTCGGTCCCATCAGGATGAACACGCCGCCCAGATGACTGAGCACCACGCATAGCGACGCGATGCCGCGCAGCTGGTTGGCAAAGACGATCCTGCCGCCGGCAGCCTGTCCCGTCAGGGGCATGATGCCCGTGCCACGTCGACCAGCGCGTCGACATCCTGCGCCGTCGTGTCGAAGGCACAGACCAGGCGCACGATCGCCGACGCATCCCCTTGCGGAACCGCCCAGCGGTAGAAACTGTAGCCAGCCGCTTCCAGTCCGGCGATCGACCGCTCCGGCAGCAGCACGAACACCTCGTTGGCCTCGACAGGCTGGGCCAGCGATGCGCCCGGCAGGGCTGCCATCGCGGACGCGAGGCGCCCC
>CAXTCT010000075.1:0-8319 GCA_964242565.1 uncultured Acetobacteraceae bacterium
ACCAGTCCCAGGCGGCTGCACTGCTGGTCACCACGCCCGCGGCGATGAACCGCATTCCCTGGCCGGCTGTTTCCAGACGCAAGAGCCATGTCGTGCGGCACGGCATCGACACTGCCCTGTTCGCCCCTCAGGCCGGCTGGGAGCGGACCACCGACAACCGGCCGCCGACAATCCTGTTCTACTCGCACCTCGACCTGCGCAAGGGCGTGTTCGTGCTGGTCGACGCCTTCCGCCTGCTGCTGCGCGAGATGCCGGAGGCGCGACTGGTCATGGTGGGACGCGGCGATCATGCCGATGCGCTGCGTGACCATGTGGAGGCCTCGGGTTGCGCCGGCCGGATAGAGATCCGGGGTCCGATGAAGCGCGAGGAGGCGCCTGTGCTGCTGCGCGATTGCAGCGTCTACTGCCTGCCGTCATTTGGCGAGCCTTATGCGACAACGGTGCTGGAGGCGATGGCCTGCGCCAGGCCGGTGGTGGTCACGAGAGCCGGGGGCCTGCCCTACATGGTTTCCGATCAGGGCAGCGTGTGCGTGCCCCCAGGGGATGCGCCGGCGCTGGCCGAGGCGCTGCTGACGGTGCTGCGTTCGCCCGAACGCCAGGTCCGCATGGGTTCGGAGAATCGCCGCTTCGTCGAACAGCATTTTACCTGGAGCAAGGTGGTCGATGACCTGGAAGCGGTCTACCGGCGGATCAGCAATTGATCAGCGCGCGGAAATCTCACCTGCCAAGGCCGATCGGCACAATCCCGCTTCAGGGATGCTTCTGGAGCATCAGGATCTGCCTGTAGGAGTAGGATTTCAGGATGTTGTGCCTGAACAGGAAGTCATCGATACGCCTGCAGAGGTTCCCGCCATGCCTGCGGAGAAGATATACCGACACCATCGAAAAGAACACCATTTCGGGGAACTCCTGCCTGACATCGAAGCGCCGCTTGAGGATATCGACCTCCTGCGGCGTCAGCGGAAATTCCTCGTCGTCGCCATGCTTAGGGATACCGAAGCGACCTGTCAGATTCTGCCGGCACCATACCAAAAGGCGGCTGGCTGCGTTGTTTTCATAGAAGAACGCCTTGCCGCCCGGCTTCATGGCGGCGTGCAGCGCGTCACGAAACGACTCGAACGGTTCAAGGTGGTGCAGTATCATGGCGCCAACCACAAAATCGAAACTGCCGAGGTTGTTGATCAGCATGGCGTCGTGAACAATACCGGTGACCGGCAAACCACTGGTCGCAGCGAAATGATTTATCTTTCCGACTGCAATGGCGGAAGTGTCGATGGCGGTGACGATCGCGCCGTTTCGCGCCAGCGCGAAGGCGTTATCGCCGAGGCCGCATCCGATATCGAGCACCTTCCTGCCTTTTACAGACCCGAAATACGCCAGTCCCCGGTCCAGGCAATTCGGCAATTCCGGACGGACATCCGTCCTGATGCTGGATTTGTTGAAACGTCCGTCCCAAAAGGCAACTGTGTCATGACCATTCATCGACGTTTTCCATAATCACGTCAGTTTCTGTTGGCGTGAAATTTAGTAGACGCCCATACCGATGTCGGGCTCAAGATGATTTTTGAGCCGACGCGGAAAATGATCGACAACGAGGCGGAGCCAGAAGGAATGAATGAAGCGGTCTTGAAAAAGGCTGAAATTTTAACGACTTGCTTCAAATCGACGCGCGATGTTGCGCCCGGGTGTCGCTTGACATATCCGGTCCGGTGGCCGGTTGCATGCGCGCCACATGTCGTAGGCAGCTAGATCACGATGGCGAACCGTTACTTTCTGTGTGCCCGCAACCGGTCACCCGTCGAATTCGAAATCGACAGCGACGCGCCTCTCGAAGGAGCAGAACTCACCTATTTCATTCGCGGCTTCCGGATCCTGGAGCAGACCCACGTCTTCGACGGCTACACGGTCTGTCTGGCGTGGGGATCGACCGTCCCGCTTCCGGTGCTCGGCCGCAACGTCATCGTGTTGATTTACGGTGACGAGCATTGCCGGGTTCCGGCATATGCAGGCAAGGTGGCAGCGGTGATCAAATGCCACGGTTTCGTGCCCAACTTCACGCCTCGCCTCTGGCCGTTGCGGCTGATGCAGATCGAGATGGTGGAGCTTCTGAGGAACCTGGCACTCTGGCTTCCGTCGGGGTGGCGATACTTGCTTTCGCCGGCCGTGCGCGCACGTTGCCACCTGGTGCCACTCGGATACGGTGCTTCCCGCGACCTCGACATCGTGCCCGTCCAGGAACGCCGCTATCTGATGTCCTTCATGGGAAGCGTCTCGTCGGTTTCCGGTCGCCACCTGCGCAGGCTGGTCGGAACCCCGAAAGCCTATTGCCGGCGACGGATGCTGGCAGCGCTGCGACGGCTGGAGTGCGGCCGTCCCGCAGGGCAGATCCGGATCGGGCTGACCGGGAGCTTTCAGGACAGCCTCTACCAGACCAGTAAAGGCTATCTCGAGGTGATGGCACAGACGCGGCTATGTCCCGCACCCAGGGGAACGGCGCACGAGACCCTGCGTATCTACGAGGCGTTGCGGCTCGGCTGCATCGTGATCTCCGATCGGCTGCCGTCGCATCCCTTCTATGCCGGCAGCCCGATCCTCCAGATAAAGAATTGGAACCAGCTTTCCGCGATCGTGCAGGATCTGGAGCGCGATCCCGGTCGCCTCGAGGCACTACAGCATAGCAGCCTGGCTTATTGGCGCGACACGCTGTCGGAAGCAGCCCTGGCACGGCGTTATGCGCAGGCTCTGGGCCTTGCCACCAGGTCGGCCTGCCACCAGCTTTATCCAGAAGGCGGCCCAGGAGGCAGCAGCGACACCGGAACCTCCGCGCTGGCCGCCAGCGCCGCTTTCGCCTCGTGAGGCGGCTCATCCCGACATCCAGGCCTTTGCTGCCTCGTATCCTGGTGTTGCTGCTGGTTGCCTCGCTGTCGACGGCGGCGCCAGCTCAGGTCAATGACGGCGACCGCCTCGATCCCGGACCTATGGTAAGCGCGAATGCGTTCATGGACAGCGTGGGGGTGAGCGTACACTGGGAGTACAAGGACGGGGTCTACGGCAAACAAGTCGACGCGATTGCCGCCGCCGTCGTACAGCTCGGGGTTCGCCATGTTCGTGGCTATGACCCCGCCATCTCACCAAGGTTGGCCCGATCTGGCGTCGGCGCGATGCTGGTGGCCGGGCCGGAGGTGGGTCTGCCGCAGCAGATCGCGCAAACCGTCGCGAACGCTAATGCGAAGTTCCCCGTGATCGATACGGTCGAAGGATCCAACGAGGCCGACCTGTTCTGGCCTCTGCACCACTACAGCTATCACGAACAAGGTTTCCCGGCCGGCACGCTCGCCTACCAACACGACCTCTACGCGGCGATCCGGTCCCGTCCCGAACTGAACGCCGTGCAGGTAATCGGTCCGAGCCTCGGTCGCACTTATCTTCCCGGGCCTCTGCACGGCAATCCCTATGCCGGCGGCGGGTTGGCGGATGCTGTGGACCTCGGCAATTTTCATCCCTATCCATTCGGCGGCAACTCCTTCAGCCTGCCGTTCCCTTATGACAGCATCGCGCGCTACTACTGGACCGGGAATTTCCCGTCAGCCAATCTCGATGAATATCCCTATGCTTTTCTGGCCTATGCGCCGCCCTTCGCGCCACGTCCGATGGCTGCCACCGAGACCGGCTACCCGACCTGGCGTAACGGCGTGACCGAGGCGGTGCAGGCGAAATACATCCCCAGGCTGGTGGCGGAGTATTGCCGCCTCGGTATCCGCCGGGCCTACCTGTACGAGCTCGTGGACGACATGCCCGACCCGGACGGCAATAACCAGGATTCCCATTTCGGGCTGATGCGGAACGACCTCAGCCGCAAGCCTGCTTTCACGGCGCTGCAGAGCCTGCTTGCAGTCGTGGCGCCGGAGGCCGGTTCGCCAAATGGCGGTCTGTCGCAGGACCTGCCGGCTATCGGGCTGGCGGCGCACATGCCGTCCGGGCTCGACCGGCCGCGCTATGTCCACAGCCTGATTGTGCGAAGGTCGCCCGACGAAGCCGTGCTGCTGCTCTGGCACGAGGTGGCGAGCGCGGATACCGCATCATCGCCTCCGCGCACGATCAGGGTTCCAGCCGGCCGGGTCGACATCTCTGCCCACCAATCCTGGCAGGTGGCGGCCTGGTTCGATTATGACGCTGCTTGGCGGCTGGATCGACATGACGTGAGTGCCGCCACGCCGTTGGTCAGCGTGCCGCTGCGCGACCAGGTGGTGGCGGTGCTGCTGCGTCGTGGCGCATGAAGTTTGCTTCTGTCGTCCGCCGACAGGCTTGTGGTGGAGATCCGTCATGCATGTGAGCTTTCTGGTCGACGGCAAAGAAGAATATGGCGTCCGCCGGATCATTCTCGACATCGCAGGTGAACTCGGGGAACATGATGCCAGCTTTATCGTCCTCTCGGACGGGCAGTTTATCGAGGACGCCCGGAAGGCCGGCCTGAAGGCGCATTGCCTGGGCCTCGACAGGCCGCCTCCGGCGTTTCGCCTCGGCCTGGTCCAGAAGCTGCTCTCCCTGTACCGGCTGGAGCGATACAACCGCCGGATCCGGGAAACGCTTGCCGTTACGATGAAGGAGGTGGATCCAGACCTGATCGTGGTCAATTACCTGCCCCACATCAACGTCGTTCCGAAGGGCAAAGGCGGCAGAGCTTGGCTGATCCATAACGACATCTCCAACAACTATCCGTTGGACCTGAACCGGCGCGTCATCCGCAGGCGGTTGCGCAGGAATGATGTCCAGCCGGTTGCCAACAGCCGCTACATCGCGAATCGGCTGGCCATGCCAGGCCTCGACGTGCCGCATGTCCATCTCGGTGTGGATCTCAACCGGTTCCGTCCGGACCGTCCGGACTTCGTGACGCGCCGTCAACTCGGGATCCCGGAGGATGCCACCGTGTTCGCGATCTTCGCGCGCCTGGTTCCGGAGAAAGGTCAGCGGCTTTTTCTCGAAACGCTCGCATCCGCCGAATTCCGAGTCCACAAGCCGCATCTCCTGCTCGCCGGCGATCTGCCCATCGACCAGAGCTCGAGCCAGGGCAGCTATGTCGAGAGCCTGCGCCGGCTTGCGCGCGAGGCCGGTTTGGAGGGCCACCTGCACCTGCTCGGGAATATTGCAGAACCGGAACTATATTACGGGGCCGTCGACATCGCGGTGAATGCCCGTCTCGACGCCGAGCCTTTCGGCCTCAGCATCATCGAGGCGCTCGCTGCCGGCTGCCCGGTGCTGGCGCATGCGCTCGGCGGTCCTGCGGAAATCCTCAAGGACGGGCGCACCGGCTGGCTGTTCCAGGCCGCGACCCCGGAAAGTTGCAAGGCAGCACTGGCCAGAAGTCTCGCCGACCGGTCACGATGGTCCCAGATGCGCCACGCCGCTCGCGACGACGCCGCTGCCCGGTTCGGCTTGCCGGCGGCCGCACGCAACTTCGTGCGCACCGCCATGACCCGTGGCTCAGCTTGAGGCCGGCATGACGAAGGTCAGCGTCTGGGTGCCGGCGCTCGTCAGTGCCAGCGCGCTGTGCGCAATGGCAGTCCCGTTGAGGCTGGCGCTGTTGAGGTAGAGGTTACGGTCGCCGACGCCTGGCGTGTATTTGTCGTTGAGGAAGTCGATAGCGAGCGTATGCGTGCCCGCCGTGAAGCTGCCGAGAATGTCGAGCCACTGGCTCTGGCCGGCGGCATGGCTGGCAACCGCGGTCATGGTGCCGCCGACGGCCTTGCCGTCGATGCTGACCGTGAATTGCGCGTCGCCAAGATAGGCGTCTTCCGACAGCGCCAGCGCCAGCGTGCTGCTGCCGGCGCCGATCGTGGCCGTGGCTGTGCTCAGGAAGCTCATGGTCTGCGTACCGCCGGACGTGAGCGACAGTGCGCTGTTGGCAATCGCCGTGCCGTCGAGGCTGGCGCTGTTGAGGTAGAGGTTACGGTCGCCGACGCCTGGCGTGTATTTGTCGTTGAGAAAGTCGATCGACAAGCTATGCATCCCTGCGCCGAAATTGCCGAGAATATCCAGCGTCTGGGTGGCGCCGGCGGCGTGGCTGGCGGTCACCGTCATGGTACCGCCGACCTTCAGGCCATCCACGGCGACGGTATATTGCGCGTCGCCCTGGAAGGCATCCTCCGACAATTGCAGGGCCAGCGTATCGCTGCCGGTGCCGATCGTCACGGGAGGTGGCACGACAGGGACGGGCACAGCGGCGGGTTCGATCTCGAGGATCAGGGGATGGTCAGTCACCGATATCGTCAGCGAGGTCACGCCCTTGCTGTCGGAAATCACGGTGGTGCCCGTCAGGGGGTCGAACAGCTTGACCTCGGACTGCGCGCTGCCAAACGTGACGGTGACCGGACGGGAGGTGGGAGCGATCTGGCTGCCGCTGGCGACGCTCCAGATCTCCGGCTCGGCCCAGACCACGAGATCATAGGCGCCAGTGGATTTCTCCAGCAGCAGGCTGTTGCCCGAAGCGGGAAGTCCGGCGATCGTGTAGCCAAGTGCGCCGGTGGTGAAGCTCGAGGCCGTGGCGCCGCTGTCGGCGAGGATCGCCATCAGGTTGTGGATCGAAGTTGCGACCTCCTTCGGGCTGCCGTCGCTGTTGAACAGGCCATAATGATCTTCGTTGTTGGTCTGTTTGGGATCGGGCAGCTCGTCGAGCAGCTCATAGAGATAGGTCGCGGCCACCCCATCCTTGGTGGCGTCCATCAGCAGGTCGAGGTCGTAGCGGGCCTGCACGTCGAGCGACACCGATCCGGTGATGAGTGGCGCCGACGTGTAGTTGGTTTCGGTGATGACCATCGGCAGGGTGGGGGTGTTCACGGCCGCCAGGCCCATGGCGTATTGGAGCGTGGAGGCCGGCGGCGTGCCGTTGATGTAATAGACGTGCATGTTGCTATCGGTGGCATAGGCTGTGAGATTACCGAGGCCGGCATATCCGTCGGCTCCGACCCCACCCAATGTCAGGTTGTAGACCGGGGTGTTGGCAAAGCTGGCGCTGGCTTTGACCGCTGCATAGAGCGCCTGCTGGTAGGCGCTGGCGGCGGTGAGACCGGTCTGACCATTCCAGCTGAAGTTGCTGGTCAAGTTCACTTCGTTCGGCCCCTCGATTGAAGTTACCGCGCCAGCAATCGGCGCCAGGGCCGAAAGCTGCGCCGCCAGGGTGGCCGACGTCAGGGTGGAAGGCATCAGGACATCGAACTTGATGCCGTCGGCCATCAGCGCCTGCATCTCGGGCAGGGTGGTGGCGGTCGGTATGCCCACACGCACATGGGTGATGCCCAAATAGGCGAGCGACGAGGCAACAAGCGCGGTATTCCCGGCCGACCCGTTAGCAATACCATATGAGGTATTCAGGTAGTCGAGATGCACGTCGGCGCCGAGGCTGTTTTGGAAGTTGGCGGCACGCATCGCACTGGTCGTCACGGAGGTCAATACGTAGGGGACGGTCTGGTCGTAGCTCAACTCTTTCTTGTCGTTGAACTGGGGGACGCCGTCGTAGGAGAAGCCGTCCAGATAAAGATTGCGGTCATCAACAGCAGTTCCGTCGGAAGCATCGTTGATGAACGATAAGGCAACAGTTGGCGATGTTCCGAAACTGCCGCTGAAGGTGAAGGCCTCGACGTTGTCGGCTGCATTGGATGCCTGGACGTCCAGGACTCCTCCCACTGCGGCACCGTTGATCGTAAGAGTGGCCTCCGCGTCGCCGTTCCAGGCGTCGCCAGACAGATAGACCGTTACTGAGTCAGTCATGTTCACTCCTCCAGCGCAAGGAATACGCTGAACGGGATCGCACGAAAGTTATTAACGGATGGTAAACAGCTCCTGAGGATGCTAGCTCCAGCCTTACAGGCTGTTCGTGATCAAGTTGATGTAGAAACAATATGAAGAAGCGCTTACTGTAATGAGACCTGTGGCCGAATTGGACTCCAATGTTGCCGATTGCTCTGACTCGATCATGTTATCGGAGCGGCGGTTGTCGTGGCACGGCTCCGCTCTGGGCAAGGAAGTTTTATTGGACGTATGGCGACGTGGGCGGCGTCATCCTTGATCGAATTGAGTAAGCTGCTGGATCGGAGAAAGATTATGGCTACGTGGCGCATGTCGCCACGGATCAGGACGCGGGGCTGATCCGTGGTGTCGAGATCACCACGGCCAACGTCCATGACGTCGCTGAACTCGAGGCGGTGCTGCCCAAGGCACCTGGTGATGCGTGCCTGCCGGTGCGCGTCGGTGTGGACCAGCCCCGTCCGAATTGCTTCACACCAAGCTGCCGGTCGCGCCGCAGGGCAAGGATCATCTCCGCTT
>CAXTCT010000076.1:0-8246 GCA_964242565.1 uncultured Acetobacteraceae bacterium
GGCGGCCGGGGGCGCGCCCGGCATCGCGCCAGACCCGGCGCTCGCAGAAGACCCGGCGCTTGGGGAAGACCCGGCGCCCGTGGAAGACCCCCCGCTCGTAGCCCAAACCGGCCTCGCGGAAGCTGAACCCGATGCGGCTGCGCCACAGCTGGCCGAGAAGCGGGCCCTGGATGCGACCCACCGATGGCGGACCCTGCGTCTGCTTCGGCGGGTGCCGTTCGGCCTGCTGCGCCTTCTGCTCAAGCTGTTTCCGCTCGGACTATTCCTGGTCATCGGCAACGTGGCCGGCGGAAGCGTCGAGGATCACCCGGTCAGCCAGCTCATCATCGTGACGGTGACCAACCTGTACGGCATCGGCCGCGCGCTTTATCTGCTGGTCGACATGCTGCTGGCCCCGCGGGCGCCGGGCGTCCGCCTGATCGGCGTTTCCGATACCGTCGCCTCGCTGTTGATCCGCTGGTGGGCCTGGCTGGTGGCGGTGCCGATCGTGGCGGTAACCGTCACCGATATCGGCGGCATCCTCGACCTGCCGCCGCGCGCCAGGCAATCGATCATACGCGCCATCGTCTTGGTCGAGCATGTGCTGCTGGCCGCCCTGATCTGGCGGATGCGCCACCGGGTCGCCGCGGCCTTGAGCCCCCCGCTGCGCTTCCGCAGCAACGTGGTGGGCACCATACTCGCGCGCATGGCCCGGACCTGGTGGATCCCCGCCCTGTTCTTCGATTTCGCGCTGTGGCTGGTCTGGGCGGCGCAGGTGCGCGACGGCTATGAGCGGATGTGGCGGCTGTTCCTGATCAGCTTCGCGGTGATCTTCGGCTGCCGCCTGGCCAGCACCGCCCTGCTTGGTCTGCTGGACCGGCTGTTCCGCATCGATCCGAAGCTCGAGCAGCGCTATCCCGGCCTCGAGCGTCGTGCCAACCGCTATTATCCGATGCTCCGGCGCCTGGTGAATGTCGCGATGCTGCTGGTCGCGGTGATCCTGCTGCTGCAGGGCTGGGGCCTGCATGCCCTGGCCTGGTTCACCAGCGGGGCACTCGGCACCAAGGTGATCTCGGCCCTGGTCTCGATCCTGGCCGCCTTGATCATCGGCGTGGTGATCTGGGAGGTCGTCAACGCGGCACTCGACCGCCAGATCGCCCATTTCAGCCTGGCCGCGCAGACGGCGCGCGCGGTGCGTCTGCGTACCTTGCTGCCGATCCTGCGCACAATGCTGTTCATGGCGCTCGCCGCCATCATCGGGCTCACGGTGTTGAGCGAGATCGGCATCAACGTCGCCCCCCTGCTGGCCGGCGCCGGCATCCTCGGCGTGGCCATCGGCTTCGGGTCGCAGAAGCTGGTGCAGGATTTCATCACCGGCATCTTCCTGCTGGTCGAGAACGCCATGCAGGTCGGCGACAACGTCACCGTGGCCGGCATCAACGGCACCGTCGAGCATATCTCAATACGCACCATGCGCCTGCGCGGCGGCGACGGTTCGGTGCAGATCATCCCGTTCTCGTCGGTCTCGACGGTGACCAACCTGTCACGCGATTATGCCGTCGCCAGCGTCGCGGTCAGCGTCGCGATCGGGCAGGACACCGACCCTGTCTGCGACCTGCTCCGCGACATTGGCGGGGAGCTGCGCCGGGACGTGGATTTCGCCGATTTCATCATCGATGAATTCGCGCTCAACGGCGTCGACAGCATCGGCGAATACGCCGTCGCGATCAGCGGCACGGTGAGATGCACCGTAGGCGGCCGCTGGCCGGTTCAGCGCGAATTCTACCGCCGCCTGCGCACGGGGCTGCAGGACCGGCATATCGCCCTGCCCGCCCGGCCGCTCGCCCTGCCGGGCATGGATCTCGAGGAAGACGCCCATGGCTGACGATGCCGAAACTCCGGCGGCCGCTCTGCAGGCGGACGGTTTCGCGCTGCTTCGCGCACCCGACATGAGCCGCCTGCTCCGTCGGTACGGCTTTCCCGACGCACCGGAAGCCTGGGACAGCTTCGCCGCAAGCTGGAACGACCTCGGGCTCGACCGCTACATGGCCGATGGCGGCCGCTACCGGTCCCGCCGCCATGCCACATTCTCCGTGGGAGGCGGCCGCATCGAGCGCAAGCCGCACCAGCCGCACTACCAGAGCCGCGACTATAACCCGCTCAATGGCGGCGTCGAACGCTGGTTCCAGCCGGTCAGCGACGCGATCGGCACGCATCCGGTACTGCACGCCATCCTGGCCGCCTGCGATGCCAGCTTCACGCCCCTGACGCCGCCGGAAGCGAGGCCGGCCGCCTGGCATGTCGAGCTGCACCAGTTCCGCATCGAGGCGCATGGCGGTGCCGGCGGCCAGCCGACACCGGAAGGCCAGCATCGCGACGGCGTCGATTGGGTGCTGGTGCTGCTGGTGGCACGAGAGAATGTCGAAAGCGGCGAGACCAGCATCCACGACCTGCAGAAACGCCTTCTCGGCAGCTTCACCCTGTCCGCACCCCTGGACGCGGCCATGGTCGATGACGGCCGGGTCTATCACGGTGTCACCGCGGTGCATCCGATCGAACCCGAACGGCCCGCCTATCGCGATGTGCTGGTGGTGACCTTCAGGCGCTAGCTATTGGCCGCGATCTAGAACCAGCCGAGGCCCTGGAGGCCGC
The DNA here is from genome assembly GCA_964242565.1 of uncultured Acetobacteraceae bacterium. Classification (GTDB taxonomy): domain Bacteria; phylum Pseudomonadota; class Alphaproteobacteria; order Acetobacterales; family Acetobacteraceae; genus Lichenicoccus. Next base: position 2,632 of record CAXTCT010000076.1, read on the forward strand.
CGAACACGCCAAGGCCGGTGGTCATCGCGGCGACAACGATGACCAGCTTCAGGTAGGCGCCGCGCAGCCGGTGCCGATCCGGAAGCGAATACACCGCGAGCGCGATCAGGAAGCCGAGCACGAGGGGCAGCAGCAGGGCGTTCATCACCTGCACGGCGACGTTGAGCGATACCAGGTTGGGCCAGAAGATCACCAGCGCGCCGCCCAGCAGCACGCAGGCTGTGTAGACGCCATAGAACCAGCTCGCCTCGAACGGCTTGTATTCGAGCGAGCGGCGGTAGCCCGCGACTTCACCCACGCCCCAGGCCAGCGCCAGCGACGCGACGATCGCCGCCACCATGCCGGCGCCGATGATGCCGACGCCGAACACCAGATGCCCCCAGGTTGGTCCGAGAAACGGCGTGATCGCCCCGCTGATGTCGCCGACCGTGTTCAGGCTGACCTTGGATCCGGACCGGCCGAGCGTTGCGGCAACGGCGATCAACACGGCCGCCATGACCAGCTGGGTGACGACCGAGCCGATCGCGGTGTCCCATCGCGCGGCATGCAGATGCTCCGGCAGCAGCCGCTTATCGGCAATCGCCGATTGCTGGTAGAAGATCATCCAGGGCATGATCACGGCCCCGATATTGGCGGCGACCAGGTAGAGATAATCCTTGTTGGCGACCGGGATCTGCACGCTCTGCGCCAGTACCGCGTGCAGGTCGGGATGGGCTGCCGCCACCACCCCGAAAAAGGCGAACTCGAACAGGCCGAGGACGATGGCGACACGCTCGACCCGCCGATACGAACCCGTCAGGACGATGCCGAGCAGCGCCAGGGTGGCCAGCCCGACGCTGACGCCGCGCGGAATGCCGTAGAGTTCGCCCACTCCCGCCACGCCCGAAAACTCCGTCAGCAGCGCGCCCACGACGGCGACGATCATGCCGCCCACCGAGACCCAGGCCCAGAAGGGGCCGAAGCTGTCGCGGATAAGCTCGCCATGCCCGCGCCCGGTATGGATGCCCAGCCGGACCGTCAGTTCCTGGACCATATAAAGAATGGGCATGAGGATGAATTGCAGCAGCAGCAGGCGGTAGCCCCACTGCATGCCGCTCTGGCCCGCGGTGATGACGCTGCCGACGTCGGTATCGGCGAGCATCACGACGAGACCGGGGCCGAAGACGGCAAGCAGGCCGAGAGGTCGCCTCGGGGCGGCGAGCGTTTGATCCAAGCGCTTTACTCCGGAAGGCCGCGAGCGCCTCCTGTTGTTGCGACCTTTTCGCAACTTGCGTTGTATCGGATCAAAAGCAGGGGATCAAGCCATCAGGACCCGGCCGGATGGCCCCTATCTCCTCATTGGCAGGCGAGGCATTCATCATACCTGTCGTTATCGTCCGCCCGGTGTAGCACCGGCGGCAGTACCGCCTGCTTTTCCAGCACCTCGACCTTGTTGAGCATTTCGCTGACCGTGTCGGCGCGCTGGATCGACAGGGAGCGGCAGTAATAAAGCGACTTCAGCCCGCGCTTCCAGGCCAGCATGTGGATCTGGTGCAGGTCGCGCTTGTGGATGTCGGCGGGCAGAAATAAATTCACCGACTGGCTCTGGCACACGTAAGGCGTGCGGTCCGCGGCATGCTCGACCACCCAGCGCTGGTCGAGCTCGAAGGCGGTCTTGAAGACGTCCTTCTCCTGCTGGGTCAGGAAGTCGAGATGCTGCACGCTGCCCTTGGTCAGCGTGATCGAGGACCAGATCTCGTCGCAATCACGTCCCTTCTCGACCAGAAGCTTGTGCAGATGGCGGTTGCGCACCACGAACGAGCCCGACAGCGTCTTCTGCAGGAACACGTTGGCCGCGATCGGCTCGATCCCCGGGCTCGCATTGCCCGCGATGATCGAGATCGAGGCGGTCGGCGCGATCGCGATCTTGTGCGAGAAGCGCTCCTGCATGCCGAATTCCGCCGCGTCCGGGCAGGCGCCGCGCTCCTCGGCGAGCATCCGCGATGCCGCGTCCGCCTGCGTGCGCAACTGCGCGAACATGCGCTTGTTCCAGACCTTGGCGATGACGCTTTCGAAGGGAATGCCGTTCGCCTGCAGAAAGCTGTGGAAGCCCATCACCCCCAGCCCGACGGAGCGCTCGCGCGAGGCGGCATATCGCGCACGCGCCATCTCGTCGGGCGCCCGGTCGATGAAATCCTGCAGCACGTTGTCGAGGAAGCGCATCACGTCCTCGATGAACAGGGGATGGTCCTTCCAGTCGAACCAGGTCTCGAGATTGACCGACGACAGGCAGCAGACCGCGGTGCGCTGCCGGCCATGCTGGTCGATGCCGGTGGGCAGCGTGATCTCGGAGCAGAGATTGGAGGTCTTGATCTCGAGCCCGGCGAGCTTGTGATGCTCGGGCCGCGCATTGTTCACATGGTCGGAATAAACGATATAGGGTTCGCCCTGCTCCATGCGCGCCGTCAGGATACGTATCCACAGGCTGCGCGCCGAGATCTTGCGTATGTGCGCGCCGTCCTTGGGCGAGGTCAGCATCCACTCCTCGTCGGCATCGACCGCGCGCATGAAGGCGTCGGAAATCAGGATGCCGTGATGCAAGTTGAGCGCCTTGCGGTTCGGATCGCCGCCGGTCGGGCGGCGCATCTCGATGAATTCCTCGATCTCCGGATGCCAGACCGGAAGGTAGACCGCGGCGGATCCCCTCCTCAGCGAGCCCTGCGAGATCGCCAGCGTCAGGCTGTCCATGACCCGGATGAACGGGATCACGCCCGAGGTCTTGCCGTTCTTGCCGACATTCTCGCCGATCGAGCGCAGATTGCCCCAGTACGATCCGATGCCGCCGCCCTTGGAAGCCAGCCAGACATTCTCGTTCCACAGCCCGACGATGCCTTCGAGGCTGTCGCTGGCTTCGTTGAGGAAGCAGGAGATCGGCAGCCCGCGACTGGTGCCGCCGTTCGACAGGATCGGGGTCGCCGGCATGAACCAGTGGCGCGAGATATAGTCGTAGATGCGCTGCGCATGGGCCGCGTCGTCGCCGTAATAGCTCGACACGCGGGCGAACAGGTCCTGGTAGCCCTCGCCCGCCAGCAGGTAACGATTATCCAGCGTGGCCCGTCCGAAATCCGTCAGCAGCCCGTCGCGGGTCCGGTCGACCCGAACCGGGTGACGGCCGCGCAACTGCACCGCGCCTTCGAACATGTCGCCGGTGTCGCCTCCAGGCCCGTGCTGGTCGCCTGCCGCCCCATGGGCGTCGGACGTGGCGTGATCATGCGCGGTCGAGGCGTCGTTCAGCGTCATCGAATTCTCCGTGGGACCTGAAGCGGCGGAACCAGCCGCTCCAGCCGTCAACACTACATCTCGCGTGCGTTTTGCCTGGCCTCACTAGATGCGGTTTGCCAGAGCTTTTCAAGGCCGGATGCGACACGCCCGCAAAGCCTGTTGCAGCCTCAAGGCGATAGCGCTCCGATCCCCGCTTCGCACAGGCCGCGGCCGTGGCGCGACTCGCGTCAGGCGGCGAGCAGGGTGCTGATCCTGGCGGAAAGGGCCTCGAGCGTGAATGGCTTGGTGAGCACCGGAATGCCTGGATCGAGGGCGAGATTGCCTTTCGTGTCGAAGGCATAGCCGGTGATGAACAGGATCGGCAGCACCGGCCGGAGCATCCGGGCATGACGCGCCAGGGCCGAGCCGTCGAGGCCGCCCGGCAGCCCGATATCGGTGATCATCAGGTCGAACGCGTCCCCGCTCCGCAGCCTGGACATGGCGACATAGCCGTCGCCCGCCTCCTCCACCGCATAGCCATGCTCGCGCAGCAGGTCGACCACGAGCATGCGCACCACGTCCTCGTCATCGACGACCAGGATGCGCGCCGCACCAGCCTGCGATTCCATGTCGTAGGCGCTGGACGGTAAAGCCTCTCTCGCGCTTGGCATTGCAAAAGCCTATCTGGACATCCGGCTGGTCGGATCTCGGCTTCGTCATATCCCTTGCATCCGGTGTTGTAACGATTAAAACTCGGTCTCACGCTTGAGTGACCGGACGCTGAGTAACCGGACGCCGAGTAACCGGCCGCTTGAGTAACCGGCACCCGATCGCCGATGAGATGGCAGGGCTGGTTCGGGCTCAGCCGGCGGGCGCTTCGGACGTCGCCGAGCCGCGCCACAGATCGATGCCGCTATCGACGGCATGGCGATCGATCTCGGCCAGTTCGTCCGCGCTGAACGGCAGGTTCTTCAACGCGTCGAGACTGTCGTCGAGCTGCTGGACCGAGCGTGCGCCGATCAGCGCCGAGGTGACGCGGCGGTCGCGCAGCACCCAGGCGATCGCCATCTGGGCGAGGCTCTGGCCACGCTCGCGCGCGATCCCGTCCAGCGCGCGGACGCGGCCGAGCAGGTCGTCGGTGAGCAGGCCGCGCGAGAATGAGCTGTCCTTGGCGACCCGCGATCCCTCCGGGATGCCCTTGAGGTACTTCGCGGTCAGCAGGCCCTGGCCAAGCGGCGAGAAGGCGATGCAGCCGGCGCCAAGCTCGTCGAGCGTGTCGAGCAGGCTGTCCTCGACCCACCGATTGACCATCGAATAGGAAGGCTGGTGGATCAGCAGAGGCGTCCCCAGGCCACGCAGGATGGCCGACGCCTTGCGCGTCATCTCCGGCGAGTAGGACGAGATGCCGACATAGAGCGCCTTGCCCTGGCGGACAATATGGTCGAGCGCGCCCATCGTCTCCTCGAGCGGTGTCGTGGTGTCGAGGCGGTGCGAGTAGAAGATGTCGACATAATCCAGGCCCATGCGGGCGAGGCTCGCATCGAGGCTGCTGACCAGATATTTGCGCGAGCCGCCGACGCCGTACGGACCGGGCCACATGTCCCAGCCGGCCTTGCTCGAGATCACCAGCTCGTTACGGTATGGCCGCAGGTCCGCCGCCAGCATCCTGCCGAAATTCTCCTCGGCCGACCCGTACGGCGGGCCGTAGTTGTTGGCGAGGTCGAAATGCGTGACCCCCCGGTCGAAGGCGCGCCGCACCACGGCACGGCCGGTCTCGAAGACATCCGTGCCGCCGAAATTATGCCACAGGCCGAGAGAGATCGGCGGCAGGTCCAGGCCGCTTCGGCCGCAGCGGCGAAAGGCGTGCTGGCTGTAGCGGTCCTGGCTTGGAACATAGGTCATCGAGGCCTCCCTTGCGTGATGTGATCCTGGCGGAGCAGCAATGACAGCATCGCCCCGGCGTCGGCCCGCTCCGCGATCTCGACCGAATGCCAGGGCAGCCCGGCCAACACGCCACCGACGGATGGACTGATCGCCAGCGCACGCACCGCACCGAGGGCCGGATGCAGCCGAAAGGGGCATAGGCGCGCGAAGTTCCGGGCAGTCTGGGCAGAAAAATACAGCGCCGCCGTGAGGCATCCGCCCTCCAGCGCCAAAAGCCCCGCCGCCGGCATGGCCCCGGGGGCGGACGCGCGATAACTCCAATGGCAATCCACCATGTAGCCTGCCTCGCGCAGGCTGTTGACCAGCCAGGCGCCCTGCCCGCGCGCGGTCGGAAACAGCAGCGCGTCGCCCACCGGCTGGATGGCCGTGACGAGGGACAGGAGGTCGCGCGCGTTGCCGCCGGCGCTCACGACGCGGCCGAAGCCCGCCTC
>CAXTCT010000077.1:0-8210 GCA_964242565.1 uncultured Acetobacteraceae bacterium
CCATCTGCCCCTGCGCCACGCTCAGGTCGCCGGCCCGGGTCCGGGACGGCAGGGCCAGGCCAACACGGTCCAGCCAGACACGGGCGTCGCGGTTCAGGCTATCATAGTCGAGGAAGCCGGCGCGCCGCGGCGGTGCGTGCAGGAACAGGTTTTCGGCGATGGAGAACTCGGGAACCAGGTTGCGCTCCTGGAACACCGCGCTGATTCCGGCGTCGATGGCCTCCTGGGGCGAGGCGAAATGCCGCTCCTGTCCGCCGGTGCGGACGATGCCCCGGTCTGCCCTGTGCACGCCGGTGAGCACCTTGATCAGCGTAGACTTGCCCGCGCCATTCTCGCCGATGAGGGCGTGGATGCTGCCGGGCTCCACATGCAGGCTGGCGCCCTTCAGGGCGACGGTGCCGAAGAAGCTCTTCCAGATGTCCCTGGCTGCGATGATAGCCTGGGCTTCAATGACGGCGTTCATGTCGGGCGGAGTCCGGCGGGGGTTGCGACGCGGCGTCGTCCGGCCAGCAGCCAGCGGGTGAGGCGCCATTCCTGCGCCCGGCCGAGCAGCACGGCGAGGAACACCAGGAAGCCCTCGACCAGGGTCACCCAGAACGGGTTCACGTTCACCAGGATGAGGCCATCGTTGATCGTGGCCAGGATGAGGCTCGCAACCAGGATGCCGAACACCGAGACCGCGCCGCCCGACAGCAACGTGCCGCCGATGATCGGGATGGTGAAGGACTGGATCAGCCAGCCGGTGCCGGCGGACGGATTGGCTTCATGCAGCTGCGCCATGGCGACGATGCCGGCGGCGCCCGCGAGCAGCCCGGAGAGGGAATGCGCCCAGAGAAGCGCCTCGGTGCGTGACAGGCCGGATAGCGCCGCCGCCTCGGCATTGCCGCCTACCGCCAGCATCAGCCGGCCGATGCGCCGCCAGCGGTACAGGACCCCGAGCAACAGGGCGACGATGACGGACAGGCTCGCGACGTACGGCACCGGCCCGATGCGTCCGGTGCCGAACAGGTCGAGTGCTGCCGGCAGGCCGGTGAACGGCACCGTGTGGGTGATGGCCAGAGAGAGGCCGGCGAAGGCACCGCCGGTGGCGAGCGTGATGACGAAGCCGCTGACGCCCGAACGTGCCACCAGCAGCCCGTTCAGCAGGCCGCACAGCACGCCGGCGACGAGGCCCGCCAGCACCGCCGGCAGCAGCGGGAGGCCGCGGGTGATCAGCAGGTAGCCGACGATGATGCCGACGAACTCGCCGATCCCGCCGACCGCCAGGCTGAACTCGCCGACGCTGAGCACGGTGAGCTGGGCATAGCCGATCAGGCTCAGCAGGGTGGCGCTGGAGATCACGACGTAGATGTTGAAGGCGGTCAGGAAGCGGTCGCTGAGCAGGGAGAAGCCGATGCTGCCGATGACGGCGACGATCAGCAGGGAGATCCAGGGCCGGCGTGCGGCCGCTGCTGCCTTAGCCGGCATCGCCGAGCCCCTCTTCCAGGGTGTGGGTGCCATCGGCCTGTGGGCCTGGACGGGCAGTCCGGCGGAGGCTCCTGCGCCGGCGTGCCTGGTCGGCAACCACGGCGACCAGCAGGACGATGGCCTGGGCAAATTGCTGCCAGTAGGCATCGACGTTGAGTGAGACCAGGCCGGAGTTGATGCTCTCGATGAACAGGGCAGCAACCAGTGCGCCAAGGAGGGAGACATGTCCGCCGGACAGGGTGGTGCCGCCCAGGATCGGGACGATGAAGGCGGCCAGCAGCCAGCCGGTGCCGAGCGACGGGAGCGCGGCGGCCACCCTTGACATCTCCATGATCGCGGCGGCGGCCGAGAGCAGGCCGGACAAGGCGAAGCTGGCGATGACGATGCGCGGAACGGATACGCCGCTCAGCTCCGCGGCACGCTGGTTGGCGCCGACCGCGAGCATCTTCCAGCCCAGGCTGGAGCGGTGATACAGGTACCAGAGCAGGCAGGCGATCAACGCCGCCGGCAGCACGAGCAGCGATAGGCTTGGCGTGACCAGCTGGTTGCTGCCGAAATCGGTGATCGACTGCGGCAGCGAACTGATCGACGCGCCTCCCGACAGGATGAGCACAACGCCGACATAGATCGAGGCCATTGCCAGGGTGACGATGAAGCTGCTCAGGCCGGTGACCAGTTCCAGCCAGCCCATCAGCGCGCCGGCGCCGGCTCCGAGCAGCAGCCCGAGCAGGATGCCGAGCAACGGGTTCAGGCCGGCGACGCCGATCAGCCATCCGGTGGCCATCGCGACGACAGCGCCAACGGCGCCGACCGCGAGGTTCAGACGTCCGATGACGATCACCGCCAGCTGCGCCAGGCCGATGACGGCGGTTTCCGAGGCGAGCTGGGAAAGGGTGAACAGGTTGAAGCTGCTCAGGAAGCCTTCTCCGACCGACTGGTAGACCAGCCAGCTGATCGCCGTGAGCAGCAGCAGGCCGCCGGTCGTGGACTGGCCGCCCAGCGTCGCCAGGCGCATGAAGCTGAGGCGCCGTGACGGCATGGTGGCGGCGGGCCTCAGCCTGCCTGGCATTTCAGGACGTGGGTGTCGATCAGGTTGATCAGCCGGCTGGTATCTTCGGGCAGGGATGCCGGTCCCGGATATTGCGCGACATTCTCCTTGGTGACGAGCAGCACGTCCGCGGGCAACAGCCTGGCGGTCTGCGGCGACTTGGAGAAGGGTGCGTCGTCGGCAACCTTGCAGCCGTCATGCGTGACCTTGTAGAGCGCATAGGCCGAGGCGTAGGCCATGCCGTAGGTGTTCTGGAATAATGTGCCGTAGATGTAGCCGCGCCGTACCGCCTCCATGACCTGTGGGGCAGAGTCCGCGCCGATGAACTTGATGTGGCGGAACTGCGGATTGTCGGTCAGCGCCCCCGCCATGGCGATCGACGGGTAATAGGAGGTCGACATGGCGCCGGCGAGGGTGTTGCCTTGCGCGGCCAGCAGGGCGTTGACGGCGGGCGGGGATAGTTGCGGCGTGTCGATGTCGGCGACGATCTGCGCGAGCTTGACCTTGCCGTCGGTCGCGGTCACCGCGGCCTTGACTGCCTGGATGCGAAGCTGGGTGTTGGGGTCGGTGAGCTGGCTGGCCAGCAGCGCGATCGATCCGGTGCCGCCGATCGCCTTTATCAGTTCCTCGGCCTGGGTGTAGGCGGCCTTGTAGATGTCGGTGGAGACGCAGAACAGCGCCGGGCTGGGGTCGTAGGTGCAGCCGTTCACGTTGATGGTGACGATGCCGCGACGGGCCAGCTTTGCTTCCTCGGCGTCGGTGCCGTGAGAGTCTCCGGGGAACACCCCGAAGCCCTTGAAGCCGCGCGCGGAAAGGGAGTCCAGCAGCGCATTCTCCTGGGTCAGGTTGAAGGCGTCAGTGGGCGGGACGGCAAAGGTGCCGGTGAAGCCGTATTTTTTCGACGCATCCGCAATGGCGGCCTGCCAAGAGTCGAAATAGGCGTTGGGGCCGGGGATCACCAGTGCGAGCTTCGGCGCCCCCGCGGCCAGGGCCGCGGGAGCATTGGCCGTCAGCAAGGAGCCAAGCATCATGGCGCCGGCCAATGCCATCAAAGATCGGCCAGCCCGCGTCGCAGGAAATGGCCTGCCACAATCGGTCATTTGTAAGTCTCCCTGTATTGGTCCGTTGGTTTCTTGTTCGTGCTGGTGATGCTGCTTCAGATCAGGAAGACGCCCTTGCCGCTGGTCTGCTTGTCGAACAGCTGGTAGGCCTCGCTGCCCTGTTCGAGCTTCCACTGCTCGGTGAAGAGCCGCTCGACCGGAGCCCGAGGTGTCCATCGCCATCTCGACGCCGCGTCCGCCGGTCAGCGCCTGGATCTGCTCGATCGCGTTGCCCTGGCTGGGGTTTATCGCCTGCCAGGCGCCGAACTCGCGGGCGCGTGCCAGGCGGCCTTCCTCGAGATCGAGTGCAATGACACGCGCGCCCATCGCCGTGACCAGCAGGGTCGCCGACAGCCCGACGGGGCCTTGTCCCACGACGACCAGCATGTCGTCGCCGCTGATGTCCAGCCGCTTGAGAGCGGTCGGGCAGACGAACGACGTTGCTGGCGGCCGCCTTGAGGTAGGGTGCGTGGCCGCCGTTGGCGGTGATGCCGTAGATCGCCTCCAGCCCGTTGTCGCACATCTGCGGCCAGCCCGAGCGGCAGGTGCGGCAGCAGTCGCAGCCATGGGCGTGATGGACCATCACCCGGTCCCCGCACATCCCGGAGGCCTTGATGGCTACCACCTCGCCGGGTCCCGTCGTCGGATCGGGGAACTCCATCAGCTCCACCTCGCGACCAGCGGTGAATACCAGACCCCTCATCACGATACCCCCCTGTTTGCGGCACAGCTACGGCTCATTCCCGCGTGCCTGTGCTCTTGGTAGACCGAGTATGCCAGGCGAATGAGTTTGAACAGGGCCATAATACCACCGGGTCCTGTACATCGATCCGGGCGCAGCTCCACGTGGCAATCGACATCATCCTCCGATGATCCCGGCATCCCCAAGAGGGAGCACGCACTCCGTCGGCGTGGCACGGCAGTATTGCGGCCAGTTCGGCAAACAGGATAACTGCCAGATTGCGGTCACGCTGTCCCTGGCGGGCAGACCCTTGGACCATTAGGCGTAGTCGGCAATAGCTGATCCAACCGGATCCCAACAATGTCCCGCGACTAGACAACAAAGCCTGTTGGCCGTATTCGCCTGTGCCTCCTGCTCCGGCTGGCTTATCGCGGATCAGGAAGGAAGCGGACTGAAGCCTGAGAACGGGACGGAGGGAATTGACCAGCGGGCGATCGACTGGTCGCCTTCCGAGAAGGCCAGCACCAGTTCGTTGATCAGATCCCGCGCCGCCTCGTGTTCCGGCTGATGTCTTCGATGCCCGACGCAGATCCTCCGGATCAGGCGCGGCGAGTGGATCTCATGGATCCGGATCTGCCGGCGATGGCGGCTGTGGTAAACCGCACCGGTCGGCAGGATGGTCGCGTAGCGCGCCGTCTTGACCAAAGTAAGGGCTGCCGCCATCGAATCGATCTCGATTTGCGGAGTAAGCAACCAGCCGCGTTCGCGAAATTGCTGCAGCACCATCGAACGAAGCCCGTGACGCAGGGACGGCAGCACCAGCGGCAGATCGCGAAGCTGGTCGAGGCTGACCGGTCCTGGCGGCAGCAGGTCGGACGCGCTGTCGACGATCACCGCCAGGCTGTCCATCGCCACGGTCTCGAACTGCAGCTCCGTGCCCCCGAAAGGCTGGTCGACCAGCACCAGATCGACCCGCCCCTGTTGCAGCCAGCGTACCAGCGTCCCGGAGAATGCCTCGGTGACCTCGACGGCCGCTTCGCTGGCTTCCCGCCGGCCATCGCGTGACCAGCAATCCAGCGCACGCGCCACCCCGATCGCGGCGCGGCTCTCGTCATCGAGCAAGGGCATGATGCCGACGCGGAGCTTGCGCCCCGGCAGGACGCGGCCTGGCTGCAGGAGCCGGACGGAACGCAGAAGTTGCTCGATCGGGCCGTGCAACATGGCGTAGAGCCGGTCGGCAACCGCGTTCGGGCGGATGCCGCGCGAGCTGCGCTCGAACAGCGGCGTTCCGAGATGTTCCTCGATCCGGTGCAGCTGCACCGTCAGGGCCGGCTGCACGATGCAGAGCCACTCGGCGGCACGGCGGATGTTGCGTTCCTCGTAGAGCCTGCAGAACGACAGGCAGTATTTCAACGACAAGGCGCGCGGCAGCTCGGCGATCTCCTGACGATGCCGGGCGCCGATCCGTGAAAGCCGGTCGATATGGCCCAGAAGCGACTGGAACACGGCCTGATGCTTGGGATCGGCCGCCTTGCAGGCCAGGGCAAGCCGTGGATCATCGATGTCCTCCCGCAGCATCGTGCAACGACGGCGGGCGGTGAACAGGCTCCGGTTCACCAGCAGGGCGGGCAGCAACGTCACCGAGCCCTGCGGCCCGGTCGATCCTGCCAGCAGATCGAGCAAAGTGTCGGTGGTGCGCTGAACCCGGGCTCCGGCGCGCGCCGCGATCCGCATGATCCGCTCGGCAAGATCGCCGGGAAGTGCCGGCAGCCGGATGATCCGGTCCCGCAGATCCGAAAGACCGACCGGCTGGTCGGGAAGTTCGCCGGGAACATCGAGGCCGATCACGAGCCACCGGTCCCGGATGGCCGCCTCGGCATCGGGGGCGCGGAATTTAAGCGCGATGTCCGCGCCCACCGGCGATGCACGCGATGTTTCCTGCATGATCGTGGTCCGGGCGGAATGCGGCGGCAATTCCCGCAACGCCTGTTCCAGCAATCCGGCGAGGTCGCACCCCGGCATGCATTGGGGAACCGAGATCGTCATCGAGGCCGGCGACAGGACAGCATCATGCCGCAGATGCAAGAAAGCCGAGGCAATGTCGCCGATCAGGGGCCGCAGCATGTGATAGGCCGCCGCACCGGCTTCGGTCGGCGCGAAACCGCCTTCGTGGCGGATGAACAGGCCGTCGCCGAAATCATCCCGGATCTGCTTGAGATGCCCGCTGATGGTCGACCGGGCCACGCCGCGTCGTTCGGCAGCGCGGACAAGATCACCTTCCTCCGCAAGCGCGAAGAAACTCAGGATCTGGCTTATCCCGGAAGTCAGGCGCACTGCACCTCCCGGGACGGAACGGTGATTGTCACGCTCGTGGTTCGACATACGGCCCCCAATGACGTGAGGATGGCGGTAACGATGCTCCCGGTTGCCTGGCAGGTACGCGATCTCTGGATCCGAGACTGGTTTGTAAAAACAAGATAGGGTTTGCTGCACTGCGGCGTCCAGTCATTTCCCGAACCGGATATTTTGCCGAGCGCCAATTCAGCTTTGCAGGATGGCCATAACATTCGCCGACCGACTGCCAGAGGCTTGCGGCCAGCGCTTTGCCCATGCCACCATCCAGACGATGGGCGATGCGCAATCGATCAGGAGATTCCTTTCCGCACTGGAGCAGGACGGACAATTGCTTCACGTCGAGGAGGTGGTCGACCGCGTCTACGAAATCTCGGCTTTCCTTTCCGCGGCCGATACGGGACCGGCGTTGCTGTTCGACAACATCATCGGTTCCGACATCAGGATTGCCGGCAACCTGCTGAACAGCCGCGCACGCATCGCGCGCGCCTTGTCGGTCGAGGTGGACGGGCTGTCGCGCAGCATCCACGACGCGATCCGCCGTCCGGTGCCCTGCCGACGGGTGGCGGAGGGCGATGTCCAGCAGGTCGTCGTCACTGCGGCGCCGCTGGCCGCCCTGCCCGTGCCGACATTCTTCGAGCAGGAGCAGCGTCCCTACATCACCGCGGGCGTGATCCTGGCGCGCGATCCGCAGACCGGCTGCGGCAACGCCTCGTTCGCCCGGCTGGGTGTGCTTGACGGCGACACCGCCTTGGTCGGGATCGCGCCCAACCATCATCTGGCGCTGTTCGCCCGACGCGCCGCCGCACTCGGGCGGACGCTGGAAATTGCCGTGGTGCTCGGGGCGCATCCCGCCATCCAGCTCGCCGCCTGCCTGTATCTCGGCGTCGGCGACGACGAACTCGAATGCGCCGGCCGGCTGCTCGGGCAGCCGGTCGATGTGATACCGGCGCGCACAATCGACCTGCTGGTGCCCGCCGACGCGGAGATCATCCTCGAAGGCCGCATCGAGCCGGACCATCCGGTCGAGGAGGGACTGATCTCGGAATATCACGGCATGTACGAGAGCTACGGTCCCGGACTGCTTACCCGCTTCAGCGCCCTGACCCGGCGTCGCGACGCGATCTTCCAGGTGATCGAGCCCGGCTACCACCGCGAGCATATCTATCTTGGCGCCTTGCCGATCGCGGCCAGCCTGATGCAGGCGCTTGCCGCCGTGCTGGCCAACGTGCGTGACGTGGCCGTGACCGAAGCCGGCGCCGGCCGCACCGACGTGGTGGTGCAGATCGAGCAGCCCAAGCCCGGACAGGCACGCAGGGCCATGTTCGCGGTCTGGGCGGCGGTCAGCATCGCCAAGCGGGTAACGGTGGTGGACGCCGACATCGATCCCTGGGATGCGATCGCGGTGGACTGGGCGCGTATCAACCGGATGCGATACGAGCGAGACATGCTGGTCGTGCCAATGGCCGGCACCGACCGCTCCGAACCGATGGAGAGCGGCGGCCTGGTGACCAAGATCGGCTTCGACGCGACGGTCAAGGCCGGCGACCGCCTGGAGGGC
>CAXTCT010000078.1:0-8144 GCA_964242565.1 uncultured Acetobacteraceae bacterium
TGCATGGCGGTTTCCACACCGGAATGCTGGAGCAGGACCCGCCGCCGGGGCTGGGACGGGTGACGCCGCTGCTGTCGCGCGCGCTGTTCGGCGAAACCACGGGACGCATGCAGGATGACGGGTTTCCCGAGCGCCGGCTGAACTGGGTGGATCACATACCGCGCGGCTTCACCGTCTATTGCGGGCATGACCGCCGCAGCACCGACGGCCGCCCCTGGGTCAAGCAGGGGCGGAGCGGCGGCACCGCGATCTTCACCGATACGGGTGCCGGCAAGGGCGGCCACCTGGCCTGGATCGATCTCTGAGGAAGGGCTTGTCGCGTCGCGGCGGATCACGCACAACCGGATCAAATCGGCGAGTCGGGTCAGGTCGGGAATGGATTGTTCAAACGACGCGATGACGCAGCTGCAGGCCCTTCGCGACAGCATCGACAATATCGATGCGGCGCTGGTTCACATGCTCGCCGAGCGGTTTCGCTGCACCAAGGCCGTCGGCGAGTTGAAGGCGCGCAGCGCGATGCCGGCCGCCGATCCGCAGCGGGAGGCCCGCCAGGTGGAACGGCTGCGGGCACTCGCGCGCGAGGCGCGTCTCGATCCCAATTTCGCCGAGAAATTCCTCGCCTTCGTGATACGCGAGGTGATCCGCCACCACGAGGCGATCGCGCGCAACCAGAACGATGTGTCTGCATGAGCGGGGCATGAGCCGGCAGCTATTCATGCTGCGCCACGCCAAGGCGGTGACCAGCCAGCCCGGCATCATGGACGGTTCGGACCATGCGCGAGCATTGTCCGACAAGGGCCGCCGGGATGCCGCGGCGATGGGCCTGCTGCTGCGCGGACGCAGCCTGACGCCGGCGCTGGCCCTGGTCAGCACCACGGCGCGGACACGCGAGACCTTCGCCCTGCTGGGCCCGTTCGCGGGTCGGCAACCGCGGCGGCTTTTCATGGATGCGCTTTATCTGGCCGATCCCGACACGTTGCTCGATGTGCTGCGCGAGAAGGGCGGCACGGCCGACAGCATCATGCTGATCGGCCATAACCCCGGGATACACGAGCTGGCGCTCCAGTTCGCGTCGCGCCGCGGCACAGCGGCCGCCCCGATGCTCGAACAGGGCTTCCCGACCTGCACCCTGGCGCTCTTTGCCATCGAGGGAGACTGGTCGGAGCTGGCCACCGGGCGCGCAAGCCTGCAGCTCGTGCTGCGGCCCTGACCGCGAAGACCGCTATGTGACCGCCCCCGCCCTTGCCAGGAGCCCCCGTTGCCAGGCCCCCGTTGCCAGCAACGCAATGACGCCATAGATCTGCACTCACCGGATCAACGGCCGACCAGAACAGGAATATGTCATGAGCGTGACCGCCAATTCCTCCGTGACCATCAGTCTGGACGGCACCGGCCAATCGGCGAAACTGCCGCTGCTCAGCGGTACTCTGGGGCCGGCCGTCGCCGACATACGCAAGCTGCACGGCGACCTCGGTATCTTCACCTACGATCCCGGCTACGGCGGCACCGCGGCCTGCGACAGCAAGATCACCTATATCGATGGCGACGAGGGGGTGCTGCTGCATCGTGGCTACCCGATCGACCAGCTTGCCGAGAAATCGACCTTCATGGAGACCGCCTATCTGCTGCTGAACGGCGAGCTGCCGAACCAGCCGCAGGTTGACGACTTCATCAAGCACATCAAGAACCACACCATGCTGCATGAGCAGCTTCGCCATTTCTTCAACGGCTTCCGGCGTGACGCGCATCCGATGGCGGTCATCTGCGGCGTGGTGGGCGCGCTGTCGGCCTTCTATCACGACAGTCTCGACATCAACGATCCCGTCCATCGCGAGCTTTCGGCCTTGCGGCTGATCGCCAAGATGCCGACGATCGCCGCCTGGACCTTCAAATACACCCAGGGCATGCCGTTCGTGTATCCACGCAACGACCTCGGCTATGCCGAGAATTTCCTGCACATGATGTTCGCGATGCCGTCGGAACCCTACCAGGTGAGCCCGGTCCTCGCCCGCGCGATGGACCGCATCTTCATCCTGCATGCCGACCACGAGCAGAACGCCTCGACCAGCACGGTACGCCTGGCCGGCTCGACCGGCGCCAACCCGTTCGCCTGCATCGCCGCCGGTATCGCCTCGCTGTGGGGACCCTCGCACGGCGGCGCCAACGAGGCCGTGCTCAGGATGCTGAGCGAGATCGGCACGCGCGAGAACATCCCCGACTTCATCCGCAAGGTGAAGGACAAGAGCAGCGGCGTGAAGCTCATGGGCTTCGGCCATCGCGTCTACAAGAATTTCGATCCGCGCGCGAAGATCATGCAGGCCACCTGCCACGAGGTGCTCGGCGAGCTCGGCATCAAGGACGAGCCGCTGCTTGAACTGGCCATGGAACTCGAGCGGATCGCGATCGAGGACGAATATTTCGTCTCGCGCAAGCTCTACCCGAACGTCGATTTCTACTCTGGCATCATCCTCAAGGCGATCGGCATCCCGACCAGCATGTTCACCGTGCTGTTCGCGGTCGCCCGCACCGCAGGGTGGATCAGCCAGTGGAAGGAGATGATCGAGGAACCGGGCCAGCGTATCGGCCGGCCGCGCCAGATCTATACCGGCGCGGGAAAGCGGGATCTCGTACCCCTGGCGGCGCGTCCGTAGGAACAGGGGCTCGCGCATTGCCCTGGATCCGTGGAGGTCCAGGGTCCCATGCCCGGTTCAATCGCAGTCGCAGCCGGTGGTCGGACCATCGGCATTGCGGACGACATGATGATCGATCCATTCCGACACCAGGCGGCGCGCCTCGTTGATCGAGGCTTCCGGATGATGGATGCGGTACAAGGTGGTGCAGGCGTGGAAGGCCCGCATGTCGGGAGTGCCGCAAAGGCGAAGCTCGCGATAGGCCGTGACGACGGCACGCTCGCAGTTGCGCGCGATCAGGCTCGTTTCACCGTCCACTGGACCCTCATCTTGCGAACCATTCGCATTTCCTAAGCTCGGACTATAGCTCGCCGTCGCGCCAGCGCAAGCGTTGGATCAGGCCGCCCGTTCTAACGATGGGCGAACGCGCCGCCGAAGCGGGACCGGATCTGGTGGGCAACGCGTCCCGCCTCGTCAAGCGGCTGCCTCGGCCAGGGCGACAGGTCATCCTCGAGCAGGCGGAGCTGCCCGGCCTGCCGCATGCGCTCGAGCAGATGCCGCGAGCCGTCCCGCTCGCCCTCGGCCGGTGCCACGAATACCGGCGCCGATGCCGCACAGGCTTCCGACAAGGTCAGCGCGCCGACGCTTGCGGCGATGACGGCGTCGGCATGACCAAGAAAACCCAGCGTCGGGTCTTCTCCGGGCTCGCCGGTCCGGTAGATCAGATGCAGGCAACCCAACAGGCCCGCGGCCAGCGCTTCGGCGGCTCGTCGGCCGGAAGGCAGCACCGACGCCAGCACGCAGCCGCCACGCTCGCGGGCGAGACCCGCCACATGCCGCCCCAATGCCAGTGCCGCCTTGTGATCCGACCCTCCGAACAGCAGCACCACCTTCGGGCGCGGCAGATGCGACAGCCGCTCGGCCCAGAGATCGCGCGCCCGCGCCAGAAGGGCCGGCGAGACCACATTGGGTGTGCCCAGCACCGGGATGATCCGTCGGTGCGCCTGCGAAGCGGCCGCCCCTCTCATCGGCACCACGGTCAGATCGAACGGCAACCAGTGCGAAGCGCTCCGGAAAGGCTGGTGGATCGCGCAATGCACCACGCGGCAGCCGTGCCGCGAGCGCAGCATCAGCGCGCGCAGGCCGGAACCGGCGCCGGCGGACAGCACCAGGCCCGGTCCCGGACCACCGGGCCGATGCGGCTGGCCGGGTGTCTCGCTGAACCGGCGGAACGGCAGGCCGAGCCGCCCGGCGATGGCGCTCGCCTGCCCGGCGGCGGCGGAACCGGGATCATCGAGCACCCAGACCGGTGCCTGCGGCAGCAGGGCGAGATTCATCGGGCCGCACGCCCCCGCTCATGCGATCGAGCCCGCGATGGATTTCCCGCGGTCATCCGGCTAAGGCTGCCTGATCCTGGATGGAGGACCGCATGATGGGGAATTCTGGCGCGAGATACGGCGATACGGGCGCGCCCGCGGGCGGCACCACCGATTGGGACCGCGACGCGGCCCTGACCACGGCCAGGCTGCTTCTCGAGATCAAGGCGGTCAATTTTCGCCCCGAGGAGCCATATACCCTGACATCCGGTTGGAAATCCCCTGTCTATATCGATTGCCGACGTATCATCTTCTTCCCGCGCGCCAGGGCCAAGATCGTCGAGCTCGGAGTGGAGAAGATAGGGCGTCATGCCGGTTATGAAAGCATCGATGTGGTCGCCGGTGGAGAGACCGCCGGGATTCCGTTCGCCGCCTGGATCGCCGACCGGATGCTGCTGCCCATGGCCTATGTGCGCAAGAAGCCGAAGGGCTTCGGACGCAACGCGCTGATCGAGGGCGATGTTCCGGAAGGCAAGCGCACGCTTCTGGTCGAGGACCTGACCACCGACGGCGCCTCGAAGATCCAGTTCGCCAACGCGTTGCGCGACGCCGGAGCCTTCGTCAACCATGCCTTCGTGGTGTTCTTCTACGGCGTCTTTCCGGGTGCGCATCGCACGCTGGCCGGCATGGACATCCGGCTTCACGCCCTGGCGACCTGGTGGGACGTGCTGGAGGCCTGCGCCGAGCGGCCCTATTTCTCCGAGACGGCGGCCTCCGAGGTGCGCCGCTTCCTCGAGGACCCCTGTGCCTGGTCGGCCAGGCACGGTGGCGTCGCTTCGGCCGAGGAGGCGCTGGCGCACAAGGCCGCCAAGGACGAAGCTCCCTGAGCCTGGTTCAGAAGGAGGGCTTGGTTCAGAAGGAGGGCTTGGTTCAGAAGGGGGGCCTGGTTCAGAAGGAGGGCCTGGTTCAGAATCCGGGCTCACGTCAGCCCGCCGAAAGCGCGGGGGCCCATCTGCTCGCCTTTGACTCCGGCATCGGCGGCTATGGCGTCGTCGAAGCCCTGCGGACCCGCATGCCGGGCGTGCGTGTCACGATGCTGGCGGATAATGCGTTCTATCCTTACGGCGAGATGACGGACGCGGCCCTGATCGCGCGTGTCGGGCATGTGATCGCCCAGGCGATCGATCGGTTCGCCCCCGACGCGGTCGTGATCGCCTGCAATACGGCGAGCACGGTGGCCCTGGATGCGCTACGCGCGCGTTTCGGCCTGCCCTTCATCGGTTGCGTGCCGCCGATCAAATGGGCCGCATTGGTGAGCCGGACCAGGACGATCGGCCTGCTGGCGACGGCGGCGACGGTGCGCCGCCCCTATCTGGGCGATCTCGCCCGGCGTTTCGCACCGGACTGCCGCCTGATCGCCCATGGCGCGCGCGGGCTTGCCGACCTGGCGGAGGCGGCGTTCCGCGGGCAGCCGATCGACCGGGACGCCATCCGGCGCGAACTCGACCTCCTGCTGAGCCAGGATGGCGGCCACGCCATCGACACGATCTGCATCGGCTGCACCCATTACAGCTTCCTGCTCGATGCGCTGCATGAGGCTTCTCCCGCCCGGATCAGCTGGCTGGATCCCGCGGCGGCCGTCGCGCGGCGGGCGGAAGCCATCCTGGCAGGGCTGGCGCTGGACGTTGCCGGCTCCGGCGGTGGCGGCGCCTTCTTCACCGCCCAGCCTTCCGACGCGGAAAGGCTGGGACCCGGGCTCGCGCGTTCGGGCTATGACGGGTTCGCGCTGTTTCCCGCCTGATCGCGTATCGCCCATCCCGCATCGCCCATCCCGGCAAGTGGATCAGGAGATCGACGCGGTCGTGAGCCCGGTGACGTTGAGCAGCGTGATATGCGTGCCATCGGACAGGCTCAGCACGGTGTTGCCCCCGACGACGCTCGCGCCCTGCAGGGCATTGGCAGCCTCGTTGCCGCCATAGCCGAACAAGGCAAGCTGGTCGCGTCCGGCGTCGAAGCCGGAAATGGCCACCGAGCCGGCGGTTCCCGAGACGAAGTCGAACAGGGCGGTCCCCATCCCGACGGTGACGCTGGCACTGCCGCTGCCGGCGAGGAAGCTGTCGGTGCCGCCGCCGAGGCTGACCAGATCCGTGCCGCTGCCGCCATAGATGACGTCGTCGCCGGAGGATCCCGCCGCGTTCAGCGTCTCGTTGCCGCTGGCCGCGACCAGGATGTCGGCCGCACTCCCGGTGGCGGTCAACTGGTCGCCGTCGCCGGCGGCCATGAGCGCCGCCGTGCCGGTTCCGGACTGCAGCAGGTTATGGCCGCCGGCACCGCCGAAGAACGCGCCACCCCCTGACCCGCCGGAGACGGTGACGCTGCCCGATCCGCCCACCACGGTGCTTGCCGCACTGCCACCGTTGAAACTGACCGCGCCGCCGCCGCTGAACAGGACGACGCCGGAGGCGCCAGCCTGGATCGTGTCATTGCCGCCGCTGCCGACGATCGTGTCGGCCCCCTGGGTCTGCACCAGGTTGGCGCCGTTCCCGAGGAACACCACGCTGCCGCCCGACCCGCTTGTCACCGTGTTGCCGCCGCCGCCGCCGACGAGGGTGTCATGCCCCGTGCCTCCGAGGAAATCCGTGCCTCCCGTTGCGTTTCCGAAGAAAACGTCGCCGCTGCTGGCCGCGGTGCCGTCCAGCGTCTGGTTGCCGGCGGCGGCGACCAGGATGTCACCGCCGCTGCTCGAGGCTTTCACCACGGCGCCGGTGCCCTGACCGACCAGGGCAACCCCGGTTCCGGTGACGGAGATCCGGTCGTTGTCGCCGGAGTCGTACAGCGAGGCGGCGCTGGGACCGGTCATCGTTACCTGCAGGGTCGGGTTGCTCACGCCCGAAGCCGTCGAGGCAAAGCCCACCGCGTGCAGGGCGCTGTTTACCACGGCCGCCGTGCCGGTCACGGAGTAGGTGTCGCCGGCCGCATTGAGCGAGCCGACACCCAGGTTGGAGAAGCTGCCGGCGATGGACGGCGCCAATGCCACGCTGACCGTCACCGGCACGGTCGAGCTGCCTTCGGCCACGAGCAGCTTGGTGAAGGGCATGATCGCCAGCGTCACGTCGGCACTCGCCGCAGACACCACCGAGCCGATCTGGTCGGTGACGGTGTATCTGACCGTATCCGAACCGGTCGCGGTCACGCTTGCCGGTGCCGTGTAGATCACCTGCTGGCTGCCATTGGCCTGCACCGGCCCCAGCGCGATGCTGCCGAGCGACGTGGCGGTCTTTGCCTCGCTCAGCGTGTCGCCGGTCCTGCCCGGTGTGACCGTGGCCAGCACGGTCGTCTGCCCCTGCTCCACCACCCTGGGGATCGCCGCGGTGATGGTGGGGCCTACGTCCAGCGTCACGGTCGCGGTTGCGCTCACGACCGCGGAGCCATGCTGGTCGGTCACGCTGTAGCGGACCGTGTCGGTGCCGTTGGAGCCGACCTCGTCCGGGGATGTGTAGATCACCTGTTGCGTGCCGTCGGCTCGCACCGGCCCCAGCGAGACGGTGCCGAGAGCCCCCGCATCCGCCTGCACGCTCAACGTGTCGCCGGTTTCGCCGGGCGACACCGTGCCGAGTACGGTCGTCTGGCGCTCCTCGACCATGGCGGGAACCGCCGCCACCAGGGATGGCCCGCCATCCAGGGTCACGGCGACATTCTGCGTGGCGACTACCGCGCCATGCTGATCGACGATGCTGTAGCCGACCGCGTCGATGCCGCTCGCCGGCACGCTCGGCGGTGCGGCATAGATCACCTGGCGGGCGCCATCGGCCTGCAAGGCACCCAGCGATACCTGGCCGAGCGCCCCCGGCGTCTGGGTCAGGGTCAGGCTATCGCCGGGCTCGCCAGGCATCACGGTGCCCAGCACGACGGTCTGGCCCTGCTCGATGGCTGCCGGCGCCGCCGGCGTGATCACCGGTCCGGCGTCCAGGGTGACGGAGGCACCGCCGCTGGCCCTGGCGTCATTGAACTGGTCGACGACATCATAGCTGACCGCATCGGCGCCGCTGGCCACCACACCGGCAGGCGCGGTGTAGATCACCTCCTGGGCGCCACCGGACCCCACGGCTCCGAGCGAGACCGTGCCGAGCGCCCCGGATGCCTGGGTCAGCGTCAGCGCATCGCCATCGCCCGAGCTCTGGCGGTCAGCCCGCAGGTT
>CAXTCT010000079.1:0-7997 GCA_964242565.1 uncultured Acetobacteraceae bacterium
CCAGCATTGGCCAGGACGGCATCAGCAGGGCCGGCATCGGCAGGGCCGGCATCAGCAGGGGCGGCATCGGCAACGACAGAGGGACTGGCATGTTTTCCGGTATCATAGAGAGCCTTGGCCGTGTCCGCTCGGTCCAAACCGGCGACGAGGCGGTCGCCATCGAGCTCGACACCGGCATCGCCGACCTGAGCTTGGGTGAAAGTGTCGCCGTGAACGGCGTCTGCCTGACCGTGACCCGGTTCGACGTGACCGGCAGGGCGGCTTTCTTCGTCAGCCCCGAGACGCTCGACCGCACGACGCTGGGCGTCCTGCGGGAAGGTTCGCCTGTCAATCTGGAACGGGCGGTGACGCCCTCGACACGCTTGTCGGGGCATATCGTCCAGGGCCATGTCGATGGCGTCGCCGTCCTGGTCGCGTCGGTGCCGCAGGGCGATGCGTGGGTGCTGACGCTGGATCTGCCGGAGGCGCTGCGCCGCTATTGCGTCGAGAAGGGCTCGATCACGCTGGACGGCATCAGCCTGACCCTGAACGCGATCCTGGCTTCGGCGAGGCCCGGATGGTTCGGGATCACGTTGATGATTATTCCCCACACCTGGAACCATACCAGCCTCGGCACCCTGGCCCCAGGGGCCACGCTCAATGTCGAGGTCGATATCATCGCGAAATACGTGGAGCAGTTATGCCAGCGCCCAAGCTAGACCTCGATCCAAGCCGATTGAGCCCTTCGCTGACCGAAGCCGTGGCCGCCCTGCGCGACGGCCGCATGGTGATCATGGTCGATGACGAGGATCGCGAGAACGAGGGCGACCTGGTGCTCGCGGCAGAACATGTGACACCGGAGGCGATCAATTTTCTCGTCACCCACGCCCGCGGACTGGTCTGCCTGTCGATGGAGGCGGTGCAGCTCGACCGCATCGGCGTGCCGATGATGGTCCGCAACAATACCGCGCCGCGCGGCACGGCCTTCACCGTCTCGGTCGAGGCGCGCGTGGGGGTCGATACCGGCATTTCCGCGCATGACCGCGCCCGCACGGTTCTTGCCGCGGTCGCCGAGGATGCGAGCCCGGGCGACCTGGTTTCCCCGGGCCACGTGTTTCCGCTGCGTGCGGCGCCGGGCGGCGTGCTGGCCCGCGCCGGCCATACCGAGGGCTCGATCGACATCATGCGCCTGGCCGGGCTGAAGCCGGCTGCAGTGATCTGCGAGGTGATGAGTGCCGACGGTTCCATGGCGCGGCTCCCTGAGCTGCGCGAGTTCGGGGCGCGGCACCGCATTCCGATCGTCAGCATCGCCGAACTGGTGCGTCATCGCCTGGCCCTGGCCGCCGCCGGGCTGCAGGGGCCGATCGCGGTTATGCCCGATACGCTGTTGCCGGTCGCGAGCGCCCGACTGCCAAGCGCCTTCGGCCAGCCCGGAGATTTCACCGTCCATGCTTTCCGCGACCCCCGCGACGGGGTGGAGCATCTGGCCATTGTCAAGGGTGATCCCTCCAGGGGCGGCGACCCGTCGAGCGGCGGCGGACCGTTCCGTGGCGGGCATCCGCTGGTGCGGCTGCATTCCGAATGCCTGACCGGCGATGCGCTGGGCTCGCTGCGTTGCGACTGCGGCGCGCAGCTGCAGACCGCCCTGCGACGCATCGCCGACAGCCCCGCCGGCGTGCTGGTCTATCTGCGCGGACATGAAGGCAGAGGCATCGGCCTGGCCAACAAGATCCGCGCCTACGCGCTGCAGGACCAGGGGTTCGACACGGTCGAAGCCAACCATCAGCTCGGCTTCGCCACCGACGAGCGGGACTGGGGGGTGGCGGCGCGTATCCTGCGCCATCTTGGCGTCGTCAGCCTCGATCTGCTGACCAACAACCCGGACAAGATCAAGAGCCTGCGCGCCAACGGCATCGAGGTGGTGGCCCGTGTACCGCTGGAGATCCCGCCCAACCCGCACAACCATGCCTATCTTGAAGCCAAGCGCGTGCGCATGGGACACAAGCTGCATATGTCCGACGCGGCTGCCGCCGAATGATCGATCGGCAGGCATCGGGCAGGGGATTTTCATGAGCAACCTCCAGAACCAGGAAGCCGCACTCCGTTTCACCCACCCGCCACGCCTGGCATTGGTGGTCAGCCGCTTCAACACCGACGTGACCGGCGGTCTGCGCGCCGGCGCGAGAGCCTGGCTTGCCGAGCACGATATTGCCCAGCGTGACGAGGATCTGTTCGACAGTCCCGGCGCGTTCGAACTGCCTCTGATCGCCCAGGCCCTGGCGCGCAGCGGTCGGTACGACGGCGTGATCTGCCTTGGCTGTGTGATCAAGGGCGATACGGCGCATTTCGAGTTCATCAGCCTGGGGACGGCCACCGGGTTGATGCAGGCCTCGCTTGCCTCCGGCATCCCGATCGCATTCGGTGTCCTGACCACCTACACCGAGGAACAGGCTGTCCTGCGTTCGCGCGACGACGCACACAATAAGGGGCGCGAGGCTGCGGCCGCCTGCGTCGAGACGATCAGCGTGCTGCAGGCAATCCAGGCCGGCTCCTGAACCGACAGCAATGTTGACGTCTTATTAACAGGAATAGGCAAAACTTCGTCGTGACCAGGCGACATGAAGCTGCCAAGTTGGTTGGTCTGTGAAGGTGGATATCAGATAGGGCATCAGGCCGTGTTCGACCAGCTCCTGACCTTGGCGTTTGAGCATTATGTAATTTTCGGTGTGCTTGCCATCGCCATAGGCCTCCTGCTCAATCTTGCCTTGGCCGCAGGTCCAGAGATCATGCAGGCCTTCCACAGGCACAAGCTTTACTGATCTTCATGCAGGCTGCAGGGCCTGCTGAACCCGCGAGACGATCTCGAACGACCGCCGCCGGGCAGCGTGATCGTAGATCTGACTGGCGATCAATAACTCGTCCGGCCGATGACGCTCGATGAAACGCTCCATCCCCTCGCGGACCGCCTCCGCGGATCCGACCAGGGCAGAGGAAAGCGCCCGCGCGATGCCGGCCGCTTCCGCCGCCGTCCAGATCCCGTCCATGCTTTCGACCGGTGGCCTGAGTTTCCCGGGCGTGCCGCGCCGGAGCATCATGAATTGCTGCTGCGCGGACGTGAACAGGCGTGCCGCCTCGCGATCGGTTTCGGCGGCGAAGACATTCACTCCCAGCATGGCATATGGTTGCGTCAGCGCCCCGGACGGCTCGAACCGTTCCCGGTAGATCGACAACGCCTCATCCATCAGGTCAGGGGCGAAATGCGAGGCAAAGGCAAACGGCAACCCCAGCATCGCGGCAAGCTGCGCGCTGTACAAGCTGGAACCCAGCAGCCAGATCGGCACGTCGAGGCCTTCGCCGGGCACTGCCCGCACCGCCTGATTTTCCACGGCGGGCCTGAAATAGGATTGCAGCTCGATCACGTCGTGGGGGAACCGGTCGGCGCTGGCCGGGTCGCGACGCAGCGCCCGCATGGTACGCTGGTCCGAACCCGGTGCGCGGCCGAGGCCCAGATCGATCCGGCCTGGATGCAGCGCGGCCAGGGTGCCGAACTGCTCGGCAATGGTCAGCGGCGCATGGTTCGGCAGCATGATCCCGCCGGCTCCCACGCGTATATGACGCGTTCCGGCGGCGACATGGGCAATGACCACCGCCGTGGCGGCGGATGCGATACCCATCATGTTGTGATGTTCGGCCAGCCAGAAGCGCTTGAAGCCCAGCGTCTCGGCATGGCGGGCCAGGTCGAGCGTGTTGCGCAGGGCAAGCCCCGCATCACCTCCTTCGATGATCGGCGAAAGGTCGAGGACGGATAGGGGAAGCATTCATCTCAGATAGGTCCGCCGCCTGCCGATGCCAAGCCGGGCGCCCGAAATGCAGGAGATGAAGTCATGGTAGCCGCAGCCGGACTCGAACCGGCACGCCCGAAAGCAAGAGATTTTAAGTCTCCTATGTCTACCATTCCACCATGCGGCCGTTCGGGAGGCGTGATAGCCGGACTGGCGCCGGGTGGCCAGATCAGGAGGGCCAGATCAGGAGGGCCAGATCAGGATGCCTGCTTCAGCCGGTACGAAGCAACGCCGGACCATGCAGCCTGAGCCAGGCCTCGGCCTGCGCCTGATGCGGCGTCAGCCGCGCGACCTGCGCCCAGAAATTCGCGCCGTGATCGAGATGGCGCAGATGCGCGATCTCATGGGCCACGACGTAATGCTGGATCTCCGGGGGCGCCATCACCAGGCGCCAGCTGAACATCACGACCCCGTCCGAGGAACAGCTGCCCCAGCGGCTGCTGGTGTCCTTGATCACCAGCCGCCTCGGGTGCAACCCGGACGCGTCCGCGATGCGGCGTGCGCAGGCGCACAAGGCGGTCCGTGCTTCATGGCGGAGAAAATCGAGCACGCGACGCGCCAGGAAGGCGCTTTCTCCGCTGACCCGTATCTCGCCGCCCTCGACCCAGACCCCACGCCGTGCCTCCGGTGCCGGCCGGATGACGTGTGGCAGCCCATGGAGCGGCACGGACTGGCCCGCCTCGAATACGACATGCCCCGGCAGGGCGGCGAGCTTGCCGGCGACCCACCTCGAATGGGTGTGCAGCAGTTCCAGTCCGGCCTCGCGCCCCGCGCGAGGGGGAAGCGTCACCACCACCGCGCCGGCACGGGTGTCGATGCGCAGCGAGATCCGCCGCGCCTGACGGGAGCGTCGCCAGCGGATCGGTGTCTCGCCGGTTGGTAGCAGCAGCATCTCCGAGTTGGGTTGCGGTGACGCCGGCCGTGCGCCGGCGCGCGCACGGCCACGCCCGCCAGAGGACAGGCTCACGACCCGCTACCGGGTCCGCGCCGCTCCTGCGTCACGCCCTGCACGGCGACGCGGACCCGCTTGCGCGGCGTGCCCTGCTTGGCTGAAGCCGCCTTGGATAAAGATGCAGGTATGCGGCCGGGCCAGTCCACCACATGATGCTCCAAGGGTCCGGCCTCGCGCTCACTGACGACCCGGTCACGGGCGGACACGCCGGCTTCATGCACGCTCTCCCGGCGTCCAGAAACCAGCGGATGCCACCAGGCCAGGCCACGTCCCTCCTGCAGCCTGCGATAGGCACAGCTTGGCGGCAACCAGTCGATCTCGGCCAACGCGCCCGGAGTGAGCTGCACGCAGTCCGGCACCTTGCGCCGGCGGCGCTCATAGTCCGAACAGGCACAGCTATGCGTGTCCAGCAGACGGCACGCGACATTGGTGAAAATGACCGTATCGGTGTCCTCGTCGCGCAGCTTGTGCAGGCAGCAGCGGCCGCAGCCGTCACAGAGCGATTCCCACTCCGCCGTGGACATCTCGTCGAGACGCTTGCTTTTCCAGAAGGGGACGGGTGCCGGCATCACAGGAAGATAGGATGCCCATAGCGGCTCTGGAAGACGAACCTGGCTCGATGCAGCAGAAGCGCGCCGCCGGGAGTGAACAGCATCGCGAACAGCACGGCCAGCAACAGGCTGACCATAATGCCGAGGCCGAGTTGCGGCAGCCAGAGCCAGCGCAGCCGGTCGAGCCAGTTCGCTCCGAGGCCGGCCGCGGCTCGGCTCTGGTGCCGCTGCATCCGTCCCAGCGCCAGCAACAGCGGCAGCATGACGACCGGCAGGGCTAGCGCGATGCGCCACAGCAGCAGGACAAAGGGAGGCATTGGTCTGGCCAGCAGGACCGGCAGCAGGATTGCGGCAATGCTCCCCGGCAGCAATCCGAGAGCCAGCAGCATAGGGCGCATTGCCCGCATGCCTATCTGGCCCCGAGCCACGCATCGAAGCGTTGACGCAGAAATATCAGATGATCGACCCAGAAACCGTCATCCATCATCAGGGTGGCCTGCCGGTGATCGTCGGTCACACCGGACGCGCTTGGCGCGGCCCTGCCGCCAGGAACCGTGCTGGTATCCGGCGGCGCCGGGTTCCTTGCCGGGTAGATCGCCGAAAATGCGGCTTGACGGGTGGGATCCGCCAGATAGGCCGCCATCCGCTGCGCCAGGAGACGGTGTTCGGGGGAGGTGGGGCGCGGCACCGCCCAGCCCAGATTGACGCCGACGCTTTGCAGCCACTGCGCGCCGAAGCTGTGATGTCCGGCCTGATCCGCCGCGGCCACCTCGCCATACGGCGCGCTGGTCATCAGCACGGCCCCGCTCTCGATGATCTGCACCGCTTCGGTCGGCGTGTTCCACCAGACGATGTAGGGCTTCAGCTGGTCGAGCTTGCGGAAGGCCCGGTCCACGCCCTCGGTGCTGGAAAGGGTGCGATAGATGTCCTCCGGCGCCACGCCGTCGGCCATCAGCGCAATCTCCAGGGTGCCGCGGGGATCGCGCCGCAGTCCGCGTTTCCCGGGACGCCGGGCCACATCCCAGAAATCGCTCCAGGTCGGCACCATGTCGACCCGGCTCTTGTCCCAGGCCAGCACCAGGTTCATGCGCAGGGCGTCGATGCCGCAATCCTGGCCGGAGCTATCCGGCAGCGGGTTCGCGGGATCGGCGGTCAGCGGATCGGACCATAAGAGGCCCTGACGACACGCGAGCCGCAGCGGCGCCATCTCCATCAGCACCAGGTCCCAGGGGTTGCTGCCGGTCTCGGCCAGCTTCTCCAGCGCGGCGAGGCTGCCATCCCATCCGGCAACTCGTACGACAATGCCGGACTGCTTGCTGAAGGGGGCAAACAGCGTGGTCTGCTGGGCATCCTGCAAGCCGCCGCCAAACGAGGCCACCGAGCACTCCGGTGGATGCGTCCGGCCCGGCTCGTCCTGAGCCGTCGCCGCCTCCACCGGGGCGGTGGCAAGGATGCAGCCAAGGATGGCGCGTAGCCTGAGGGAGGGTCCTGCGCCGCATCCGCCCCGCGCGCGGATCATCCAGCCGATCATGGGGTGCAGGTCGTGACGGCGGCGCTCAGGGACACACACACTCTCTCTAGAGCCACATCGTCTCGGTACAGGCCTCGCCGGAGGGCCTCATCGTGGATCGAGCGCCGGCGACAATGCTTCCTAGCGCACTCTCCGTGCGGCTGGAACAGCCCGAGGGTTTGCGGGCATCATCTTCCTCGATCAGGTCCCTCCTGGTGGGGAAAGGCGGTGGCGTGCGCCGCCTGCCAGGCGAGCAGCGCGGGACGGTCCAGGCGCAGGCTGGAGGTGGGCTGTGCCGCCGGACGCCGCACCAGCATCTCGCCACCCCCGGCCAGCCGGAAGCGCAACCGGAGGTGGTCGCCGAGATGTACCATGTCCGACAAGGTGCCGGCCAGGGCATCGGTGCCCAAGGCATCGGCGCCGCCGCTCACAAAGGCGACCGCAACCCGCTCCGGCCGAACGCACACCACGCATAATGCGCCGGCCATCAGGCCCTCGGCCGCCATCGCATCCATGCTCGGCCCGGCGCTCAGCCGGACATGGGCCACGTCATCCTCGATCCATTCGACCTGGCCGGTCAGGCGGTTCGCCTCGCCGAAGAAGTCGGCCACTTTCTCGTCGGCGGGCCGGTCCAGCAACTCGGTGGCGGAGCCAAGCTGGCGCAGACGGGTTCCGTCCAGGATCCCGATCCGCTCCCCCATCATCAGCGCCTCTTCGCGGTCGCGGGTGATGAGCAGCAGGGTCAGGCCGCGTGCCCGCGCGAGGCGTCGCAGCAGATGATGCGTGGCTCGTCGCGCCACCGGATCGAGACGGGCGAGCGGGTCATCCAGAAGCACCAGCGCCGGGTCGCAGATCAGGACGCGGGCCAGGGCCGCGCGTATCGCCTCGGCCGGAGAAAGCGCCGCCGGCCGGAGGTCGGCCTCTGCCTCCAGCCCAAGCAGGGCGAGCGCCTGTTGCACACGATGCCCACGTTCCGGCTCCCGCACGCGCCGGGCCGCGAGCGGAAAGGCCACGTTGCCGCGCACGCTGAGATGCTCGAACAACGGATCGCGCGCGGACACCACGCCGATCCGCCGCCTGCCCGCCGGCAGGCAAGCGACGTCATGGCCATCGAGCAGGATGCGGCCCGCTTGAGGCGGCTCGTGGCCGGCCAGCACGTCGAC
>CAXTCT010000080.1:0-7944 GCA_964242565.1 uncultured Acetobacteraceae bacterium
CGCCGCCGCCCAGCGCCCGTTGCCGTCCATGATCACCGCGACGTGGCGCGGCACCGTCGGCGCGGCCTGAATGGACGGTGGCGCCAGGCCGGCGGCGATCTCGAGGTCGTCGGGGGGCAGGCTGTCCAGACGCTCGACGCCGATTGGCTCGCTATGGGTCAAAACGCTCAGACCTGCTTGATTTCGCGTTCCTTGTCCGTGAAGCTGTCGTCGATGCGCTTCACGTAGCTATCCGTCAGCTTCTGAACCTCGGCGGACCAGTCGACGACATCGTCCTCGCTGATCTCGCTCTTCTTCTCGAAGCCCTTGATCTGGTCCATCCCGTCGCGGCGTACGCCACGCACCGAGATCTTGGCGTTCTCAGCATAGCGGCCGGCCGCCTTGGCAAGTTCGACGCGACGCTCGGCGGTGAGCTGCGGAATCGGCACGCGCACGATCTGCCCGTCCGCCGACGGGTTCAGCCCCAGCCCGGAATCACGGATCGCGCGTTCGACTGCCCCGATCAGCGAGCGGTCCCAGACCTGTACGGTGATCATGCGGCTTTCCGGCACGGCGATGGTGCCGACCTGGGTCAAGGGCATCACGCCGCCATAGGCTTCGACACGCACCGGCTCGAGCAGCGCCGGACTGGCGCGGCCCGAGCGCAGGCCGGCGAAGTCGCGGCGCAGGGTCTCGATGGCGCCGTCCATTCGCCGGGTCAGGTCCTCGATCAGGATAGGCAAGTCTGCAGCCAAGGCGGCTCTCCTGGATGTCTCTGCCCGCCGGATCGGGCCACTGGCTCAGGACAATGAACGGGAAGGTCGGTCCTTATCGTCCCGTCATCGTTGCTGTAACCTTAACGCCGGCTTTCTTTGACCGCTTTATTGGGGTTCGACAATGCGGGTAAACGGGCCCTGTCCCCGCATCACCTGAGCGAAGGCGCCGGCGGCATGGATGTTGAACACGATGATAGGCAGCTTGTTCTCGCGCGCCAGACTGATTGCCGAGGCATCCATCACATTCAGGTCCCGTGACAGCACATCGAGATAGGAAAGCTCATCGTAGCGTACCGCCTCGGGATCCTTGCGCGGGTCCGCCGAATAAACGCCGTCGACCTGGGTGCCCTTGAACAGCGCGTCGCATTCCATCTCGGCGGCACGCAGGGCGGCGGCGGTATCGGTGGTGAAGAAAGGGTTCCCGGTGCCGGCGGCGAAGATCACCAGGCGGCCCTTCTCCATGTGCCGCATCGCGCGGCGGCGTATGTAGGGCTCGGCGATGCTCGACATCTGGATCGCCGACATCACCCGTGTCGGGACGCCGATCCGCTCCAGGGTGCTCTGCATCGCCAGCGCGTTGATCACGGTGGCCAACATCCCGGCATAATCGCCCTGGGCGCGGTCCATGCCCTTGGCGGCGGCGGAAATGCCGCGGAAGATGTTGCCGCCGCCGATCACCACGCAAACCTCGGCGCCTAGATTGACCACGTCGCGGACGTCATGGGCGATGGCGCTGACGGTCTCGGAGTCGAGGCCATACTCGCCGCGCCCCATCAGCGCCTCGCCCGAGATCTTGAGCAGCACGCGCTTGTAGAGGTTACCAGCCGAAGGTCCGGTCATGCGCTTCAAGGCCCTTCCGCTGTGCCGGGGCCTCTCATATCCCCAGCATCCCCGCCTCACAAGCGGATCATGCTTCGCGTCGGCGGATCATGCTTCGCCTCGGCGGATCCTGCCCGGCCCTAGCTCTTGTCGTCCGGTCCCTAGCCCTTGTCATCCAGTCCGATGGCCCGCAGCCGGGCGCGTTCCTCATCCCACCCGGCGCGTTCCTTGACGTTGAGGAAAAGATGGCACGGCCGCTCCAGCAGCGCCGCCAGGCCATGCCGCGCCTTCTCGCCGATCATCTTGATCCGGGCACCCTTGTCGCCGATCAGGATCCCCTTGTGCCCGGGCCGGGACACATAGATCGTCGCCTCGATGCGCAGCGAGCCGTCGGGCTGCTCACGGAAGCTCTCGGTCTCGACGGTCGCGGCATAGGGCACTTCCTCCTGGGTCTGGAGGAAGATCTGCTCGCGCACCAACTCGGCGGCCAGCAGCCGGTCCGGCAGGTCGGTCAGGTCATCCTCCGGATACAGGAAAGGTCCGTCCGGGAGGGCCGCGGCCAGTCCGTCCAGCAGGTCGTCCAGCCCGTCGCCGGAGCGGGCGCTGACCATCAGGGTGCGTTCCACCCGCAGCAGCCCGACCAGTTCGGCGGTCAGCGGCAGCAGGCGCGGGCGCCGCACCAGCTCGGTCTTGCTGAGCACCAGCCACAGCCGCCCGCCGCTATCATGCAGCCTGGCCGCGATCTCGCGCACGCCCTCGGTCAGGCCGGTGCGGGCATCGACCAGCACCAGGGTGAGATCGGCATCGTCCGAGCCGGTCCAGGCCGCGGCCACCATCGCCCGGTCCAGCCGGCGCTTCGGGCGGAAGATCCCCGGCGTGTCGACCAGCAGGATCTGCGCACGCGACCCGGACTGTGCCGTAGTTCCGGCTCCTTCCTGCCGCACGTCGCGCATCAGGATACCGATCACGCGGAAGCGCGTGGTCTGCGCCTTGGGACTGACGATCGACAGCTTGGCGCCGGCCAGGCGGTTCAGCAGGGTCGATTTCCCCGCGTTCGGCGCGCCCACGATGGCGACGAAGCCGCAACGGGTCATGGTCATCGGCAGGTCACGCCAGTTGCCTCAGCAGATCGGCGGCGGCGGCGCTTTCGGCCAGGCGCTTGCTCCCCGCGGTTCCGGAACCGGTCTTGCCGGAGGCCGAGACCTCGATCACGAATACCGGGGCGTGGGACGGCCCTTCGGCGGAGGCGACGACATAGGTCGGCAGCTTCATGCCGCGGCCCAGCAGCCATTCCTGCAGCATGGTCTTCGGATCCTTGGGCGGCAGCGCCTGTCCGGTCATGGCCTCCATCCAGCCGATCCGCACGAAGTGCCGCGCGGCATCCAGTCCGCCATCGAGATAGGCCGCTCCCAGCACCGCCTCGATCGCATCGGCCAGCACGTTGGCGGTTTGCCTGACGCCGGCGCGGGCCTCATGCGGGGCGACGTCGAGTGCGGCCGGCAGGCCGATCTCGACGGCGATGCGCGCCAGCACCGGACGCGAGACCAGATGCGCGTGGCGCGGTCCGAGGTCGCCTTCCTGCTCGTCGGGAAAGCGCTCGATCAGCCATTCCGCCATCAGCAGGCCAAGCACCCGGTCGCCGATGAATTCCAGCCGCTCGTTCGAGCCGCTGCCGCTCCTGCCCGGCGCGCTCCCGGCAGACCTCGGAGCGGCCTTCAGGCGCTGGCGGGTCTCATGGGCGGCGGAACGGTGGGTCAGCGCCTCGTCGAGCAGCTCCGGGCGGGTGAATGAGCGGCCAAGCAAGGCTTCGATCCTCTGCCTGGGATCGCTCAGGCCATCCACGCTAGCGCACCCAGCCCAGGATCCTGCCCCAGCGGATCTCCATCGGCCACTCCCAGAATTCCCACAACGGATAGCGGCCATCCACCGAGAAGAAGATGAACTCGGCATGGCCGACCAGGTTCTGCATCGGGACATAGCCGAGATCGTCGGATTCCGTGCCCATGAACCGGCTGTCGGCGCTGTTGTCGCGGTTGTCGCCCATGGCAAAGAAATAACCGGCCGGCACGACATAGTCGGGCGTGTTGTTGTACTGGCCTTCATTGGTCAGCTTGAGGATCTGGTGCGGGACCGGTCCGCGGCCGGCGCTGCCGGGAAGGATCTCCAGGTAGCGCCGTCCCTGCATGCGGGTGTCGTTCTCGTCGGTCGCGACATAATCGCCCAGATCGTCGCGCGGGACCTCGATGCCGTTGATGTACAGCTCGCCGCCCCGCATCTGCACATGGTCGCCCGGAAGCCCGACGATGCGCTTGATATAATCGACCGAGTTGTCCTGGGTGAAGCGGAACACCGCGACATCGCCGCGATGCGGCACATGGCCGAGCACCCGGCCTTCGAACAGGTCGGGCGAGAAGGGCAGCGAGAAGCGCGAATAGCCATAGGCATATTTGGAGACGAACAGGTAATCGCCCACCAGCAGGGTCGGGATCATCGAGCCGGACGGGATATTGAAGGACTCGAACAGGAAGGTCCGCACCACGACAGCGATCAGCCCGGCATAGATCAGCGTGCGCAACAGCTCCCAGATACCCGAGCGGGTGCCATCGAGCTTCCTGGCATCCACCCGGACGGCCTTCCTGGCCTTGTCGCCGTTGGAGGAATTGCCTGCGGTCATCGTTTTCCTGGTGTCTGTGCGCCCCACGCGAGGCGCGCCGGCTGGAATTCCTAAGCGTATCGCCCTGCAGAACGCGGCAAGGACGCCGGATGAAGCCGACCGGACCTCGCCCTGTCAAGCGAGCCCGCGCCGGGCCGGCCTGTCAGCCCGGCCCCGCGCGCCCTTCCGGGATGGCGGAGATCAGCACCTGGGCGAAGGCATAGGGCGGCTCGTCGGTCATCGTCACGAGGATGGCCGGATGCATCCCGGGCGGCATCAGCAGGCGAAGACGCGTCAGGGCGCCCCCGGTCAGCACCAGGGTCGGCTGGCCGCCGGGCAAATTGACGACACCCATGTGCGAATGGAAGACGCCCTGCGCGAAACCGGTACCGAGCGCCTTGGCGCAAGCCTCCTTGGCCGCCCACCTCTTGGCATAGGTCGCCGGCCGCAACGCCTCGATGCGCCGGCTCGCGCGTGCCCGCTCCTCGGCGGTGAACACGCGGGCGAGGAAGCGTTCGCCATGCGCCGACATCACCCGCTCGATCCGCCTGATGTCGCACAGGTCGGTGCCCATTCCGATCATCATGGCCGGATCATCATGGCCGGATCATCATGCCCGGATCATCATGCCCGGATCATCAGGCCTTGGCACGCTCGACCTGGGTGATGCCGCTCGCACTCCGGAGGCCGGCGATCACGGTCGAGAGATGGCGCAGGTCGCGCACCTCCACATCCACCAGGATTTCCATGAAATCGAGCTGGCGGTTGACGATCCTGAGATTGACCACGGTGCCGTCATGCTTGGCCGCCGTGTTGGTCAGGGTCGCCAGCATCGAAGGCTCGTTCGCCGCGATCACGCTGACCCGGCCGACATGGATCTCGCTGCTGTTGCCCCTGGTGATCACGTCGTAATCCCAATCGACATCCATGAAGCGCTCCGGCGTGGCGGCGAAGCTCTCCAGCGTCTGGCAGCCGGCGGTATGCACGGTGATGCCCTTTCCCTGGGCCACGATGCCCAGGATCTTGTCGCCGGGCAGGGGATGGCAGCAGCCGGCGAAATGCACCGAGATCCCGGACCCGAGGCCCCCCAGCGGCATCCCGCCGGCATCCCCGCCCCGCGCACGCGAACCGGGCGGGCGTGGCAGGCTCGGGATCATGCGCGGCGCCCGGGCACCGTGGCGCAGATCCGGATACGCCGCGTGGACCACGTCCCTGGGCCCGAGATTGCCATTGCCGACGGCGACATAGAGATCGTCGCGGGTGGCGCATTTCAGCCCCTTCAGCGCGGCATCGAGCACTTTCTCCGAACCGTCGACGCCCTCCTGGCGGAACGCCTTGGCGAGTGCTGCCCGCCCGGCATCGAGATGGGTCTCGCGCTGCTGCTGGGCGAGATGGCGGCGGATACGCGCACGCGCCTTGCCGGTGACGACGAAGCGCTCCCACGAGGGCGAAGGCGTGCCGCCCCGGGCGGTCATGATCTCGACCTGGTCGCCGTTCTGCAGCTCGTGGCGCAACGGCATCAGCCGGCCATTGACCTTGGCGCCGACGCAGGCATCGCCGACCTGGCTATGCACGGCATAGGCGAAATCGACCGGCGTCGCCCCGCGCGGCAGCTGGATCAGCTGGCCTTTCGGCGTGAAGCAGAACACCTGGTCCTGGTAGAGTTCGAGCTTGGTGTTCTCGAGAAACTCGTCCGGTGCGGCCGAATTCTCGATGATCTCGAGCAGGTCCTGCACCCAGCGCAGCCGGCGCAGGCTGCTGACGACCGAGCTGATGCCGGTGGCGGTGGCGTCCTGCTCACCCGGCGCCTCCTTGTAGACCCAGTGCGAGGCGACTCCGTTCTCGGCCACATCGTGCATCTCCGGCGTGCGGATCTGCAGCTCGATCTTCTGGTTGCGCGGATGACGCAGCGTCACCCCGGTATGGAGGCTCTGGTAGCCGTTCGCCTTCGGTGTCGAGATATAATCCTTGAAGCGGCCCGCGATCACCGGATAGGCGCCATGCACCGCGCCCAGCGACACGTAGCAGGCATCCCGCGACGGTACTAGGATGCGGAAGGCCATGATGTCGGAGAGCTGCTCGAAGGCGACATTGCGCCGCTGCATCTTCTCCCAGATCGAGAAGGGCGACTTCTCCCGGCCCATCACCTCGAGCAAAGCCACTCCGGCATCCCGGCAGATCCGGCTGAGCTCCTGTCGGACTTCCTCGATCACGTCCGCACCCTGGCCACGCAGATAGTTCAGGCGGGCCTGGATGGTCGAGTTGGCTTCGGGTTCGAGTTCCGCGAACGAGCGGTTCTGCAGTTCGGTCTTGACCCGGTCCATGCCGATGCGCCCGGCGAGCGGCGCGTAGATGTCCATCGTCTCACGCGCGATCCGCTCGCGACGATCCTGCCGCCGCACGTAATGCAGGGTGCGCATGTTGTGCAGACGGTCGGCCAGCTTGACGATCAGGACCCGTATATCCTTGCTCATCGCCAGCACCAGCTTGCGGAAATTCTCCGCCTGCTTGGTGCGGTCCGACTGCAGTTCGAGCCGCGTAAGCTTGGTCACGCCGTCGACCAGGTCGGCGATGGGCTTGCCGAACTTCGTCTCCAGCACGGCGTAGGTGACACCGGTATCCTCGACGGTGTCATGCAGCAGGCCGGTGGCAATCGAGGCGACGTCAAGACGAAATCCGGCCAGTATCTCGGCCACGGCAAGCGGATGGATGATGTAGGGCTCGCCGTTGTCGCGCTTCTGCGACGCATGCGCCTCCCGGGCCAGCGCGAAGGCGCGCTCGATCAGTCCGACATCGGCCGTGGAGTCGTAGCTAAGCACGCGACGGACCAGCGCGTCGCAATCGACCAGCCGCGCGGTGGCCGGCCCGTCCGGCCCGACGAGCTTACCGGCCAGTGGGGAACCAACCGGCATGTCCGCCGGAACCTCGACAAGCCTTCCGGGCGCACCGGAAGGGTTCATCCGGGCGCCGTCCGGCGCAAAAGCAGCCGGCGGCCCCCGCATGCTCACCTACCGACGGGCACGGCCGCCGAGTTCGGCCTCGATCGCGGATTCGAGGTCTTCGGGCGAAAGCTCGGTTCCCATGTTGCCGGCCTCCTCCTCGGCGGAAACATCCTGCAGGCCGAAGATGTTCTGGTCGGTCGGGATCAGGTCCAGCACTTCCTCGTCAGCGGGCTCAGGCTCGGGGGCACGGGCCAGCGACTTGATCAGATCCTGATGCAGAAGTCCCAGTTCGATGGTCTCGTCGGCGATCTCGCGAAGCGCCACCACCGGATTCTTGTCATTGTCGCGGTCGACGGTCAGTTCTTCGCCGCGACTGAGATTCCGCGCCCGCTGGGCGGCAAGCAGCACCAGCTCGAAGCGGTTGGGGATCTTCTCGACGCAATCTTCAACGGTGACTCGCGCCATGCGGCCAACCTCCGCTCTATCTATATTGAATTGGCCAATCTAGCGGACCATCCGGCCCGCCGCAACCTTCCCGCAGGGCGTCGAGCATCTGGGTGATCGTAAGCCGGCTTTGCGGGTCCACCCAATCGGGCGCCACATCCCGCAGCGGCAGCAGCACGAAAGCCCGTGCATGCGCCCGCGGATGCGGCAGCAACGGATCCGGGCTGCGACGCACCATTCCGTCGATGTCGATGATGTCGAGATCGAGCGTGCGCGCGGCGTTGCGGGCGCCGCGCACGCGTCCGGCGGCCTGCTCGATCGTCTGCAGCCG
>CAXTCT010000081.1:0-7944 GCA_964242565.1 uncultured Acetobacteraceae bacterium
GGCGGCAGCAGCCCGTGCGCCACCGACAGGCCGGCGATCAGCGGCATCGCCACCACCAGCAGCGGCTGGCCGGTCTTGCGGGCGACGTTGAACGCCACCGGGATCAGCAGCACGAAGCCGACCTCGAAGAAAACCGGCAGTCCGACGATCAGGCCGATCAGCATCATCGCCCAATGGATGTAGCGGGCGCCGAACCAGCCGATCAGCGTGTTCGCGACCTGCTCCGCTCCGCCGGACTCCGCCAGCATCTTTCCAAGCATGGTGCCCAGCGCGATGATGATCGCGATATGCCCCAGCGCGCGGCCGGCGCCGTTCTCGAACGACGCGACCACATGGTCCATCGGCATCCCGGCCGCCAGCCCGAGCAGCAGCGACACCACGATGAGGGTGACGAACGGGTTGAGACGGAATTTGGCGATCAGGACGATCAGCAGGATGATCGAGACCACGGCCATCCCGACCAGCACCAGCGCAGACATCACCATCCCCGAAAATATTGTTGGGCCATCCTGGCCAGATTTTTAGCGGCCCGTCACGCCGCAAGGCGGCCCTTGCTAAAGGGCGAAGCGGTTCTGGCGCGGCAGGCCGCTCATCCCGGGACGGATTGCCAGCACCGCGCCGGCATGCGGCTGGGCCTGGCGCTGCTCCGCATCGAGCCCCTGCGCGGCGCTGGTGATATAGAGGATGTCCAGGGCCTCGCCCCCGAAGGCGCACATGGTCGGCTGGCTGACCGGCAGGGTCAGCTCCCGGTCCAGGGTGCCGTCGGCATGGTAGCGCCGCAGCCGCCCGCCGCCATGCAGGGCGCACCAATAGGCACCCTCGGCATCGACCGCGGCGCCGTCCGGAATACCCACGCCCTGCTCGATCGCGGCGAACAGCGCGCGCGGCCCCAGGCGGCCGGCCGCGGCATCGAACGCAAAGGCATGCACCGTCGCGGCCTGGCTGTGCGAGAGGTAGAACAGGCTCTCGTCGGGGCTCCAGGCCATGCCGTTATGCAGCTCCGCCGCGTCCCTCGTCTCGCGCAGCCCTTCGGCGCGGGTGTAGCAATAGAGATGCTCGTGTTGCGGCTCGTGTCTCCCAGGGGCCAGCGGATCGAACATGGTGCCGACCCAGAAGCGGCCGCGGCTGTCGCAGGCACCCTCGTTGAACCGGTGCAGCCTCGCGTCGAAGGGGGCCTCGGCAAGACATTCGAGGCCATTCGTCGCAAGATCGAGGCGGTAGATCCCGTCCCGCAAGGCGACCAGCGCCACCAGCGGGTCGGTGGTCAGCGCGAAGGCGCCGACGTCGGATGGCAGCGGCCATTTACGTTGCGATTTCGAAGCGGGATCGAGCCGGTACAGCGCCGGCGCCTTGACGTCGATCCAGTACAGCGCCTGTTCGTCGGCCGACCAGGTCGGTGACTCCCCGATCAGGGCAGCCGCATCAAGAACCAGTTCCACCTGCATGTCGCAACCTCCTATGGGCACCGAACGCCTGGGAGCATCCTCCGGCACGATAACGGCTTGGTGACAACCCACCAGGACCGGGAACGCGCACCGCCGCCCGCACGTAGCCAAGAGGTCCGACACGTATGCTTTCGTACGCGCCGGACCTGTGGAGGCAAGCGCCGCGACCATGGGCGCCGGGAGGTTGGGCGATGAGCATGAACGTCAGCGATTTCGTGTGGCACAGGCTGCGTGAATGGGGCCTGAACCGGGTCTATGGCTATCCTGGAGACGGTGTCGGCGGCCTCGATGTGGCGCTCGAGAAGGCGATCGCCGAAGGCTTCGACTATGTCCAGGTGCGCCACGAGGAGATGGCCGCGTTCATGGCCTCCGCCCATGCCAAGTTCACCGGCCAGGTCGGCCTGTGCTACGCGACGTCCGGACCGGGAGCCATCCACCTGCTCACCGGGCTCTATGACGCGAAGATGGACCATGTCGGCGTGGTCGCCATCGTCGGCCAGCAGGCGCGTACCGCGATCGGCGCGCATTACCAGCAGGAAGTCGACCTGCAGACCTTGTTCAAGGATGTCGCCTCCGAATATGTCGCGACCGCGTCGGTGCCTTCGCAGGTCCGCCATCTGATCGATCGTGCCGTGCGCATCGCCCATGACAAGAAATCACCGACCTGCGTGATCATCCCCAACGACCTGCAACTGATCGCCTACGAGGACCCGCCGCTGGCGCATGGCACCACCCACACCGGGTATGGCTATGCCTACCAGAGCCTGGTCCCCGAAGAGGCCGGCCTGCGCCAGGCGGCGGAACTGCTCAACGCGGGCAAGAAGGTCGCGATGCTGATCGGCGCGGGCTGCATGTCGGCCACCGACGAGGTGATGGCGGTGGCCGAGGCGCTCGGCGCCGGTGTCGCCAAGGCGCTGCTCGGCAAGGCGGCCCTCGGCGACGATATCAGCTATGTCACCGGCGGCCTCGGCCTGCTCGGCACCAAGCCGAGCTGGGACATGATGCAGGATTGCGACACGTTCCTGATGGTGGGCTCGTCCTTCCCGTACAGCGAGTTTCTGCCCAAGCCGGGCAGCGCGCGCGGCGTGCAGATCGACATCAACGGCGCCAATCTCAGCCTGCGCTATCCGATGGAGGTCAACCTCGTCGGCGATAGTGCGGCCACCCTGCGCGCCCTGCTGCCATTGCTGCAGCACAAGACCGATCGCTCCTGGCGCCATGGCCTGGAAAAAGAGATCGTGTCGTGGTGGAAGACGCTCGAGGAGCGCGCCATGCACTCCGCCAGCCCGATCAACCCGCAGCGCGTGTTCTGGGAATTGTCGCCGCGCCTGCCGGACAATGCCATCGTCACCGCGGATTCCGGTTCGGTCGCCAACTGGTATGGACGCGACCTGAAATTCCGGCGCGGGATGAAGGGATCGCTGTCCGGCAGCCTGGCCTCGCTCGGCGCCGGCACACCTTATGCCATGGCCGGCAAGATGGCCTTTCCCGACCGCACCGTGATCGCCTGCATGGGCGACGGCGCGATGCAGATGAACGGCCTGAACGTGATGATCACGATCAGCAAATACTGGCGCAAATGGTCCAACCCGCATCTGATCGTGCTGGTGCTGAACAACCAGGACCTGAACCAGGTCACCTGGGAAGAGCGTGTCCAGCTCGGCGTCGGCAAGACGGAGTCCACCCAGAGCATCCCGGATTTCCCGTATCACAAATATGCCGAACTGATCGGCCTCAAGGGCATCTATGTCGATGATCCCGCCAAGATCGGCGCGGCCTGGGACGAGGCGCTGTCGGCCGACCGTCCGGTCATACTGGAAGCCCGCACCGACCCCAACGTGCCGCCGCTGCCGCCGCATATCACGCTGAAGGATGCCAAGAACTTCCTGACGATGATACCGAGCGAGCCGGAACTCGGCAGCGTGCTCAAGAACAGCGCCAAGGAGATGCTGTCGAGCATCCTGCCCGGCAAGCACTGACATGGCCGCCACTATGGCCGCGGACGTCGCGGTCGGTCCGTTGCAGGCATGGGCCTATCGCATTCCAACCGATGCGCCCGAAGCCGATGGCAGCTTCGCCTGGACCGCCACCACCCTGGTGGTGGTGCAGGTGGAAGGAGGCGGCAAGACCGGAATCGGCTACACCTATTCCGACGCGTCCCTGGTGCCTCTGATAGCCCGCACGCTGAACAAGGCGGTGCAGGGCCTTGACGCGATGGACCCCCAGGCGGCCTGGCGGGCGATGCGAAAGGCGGTGCGCAATCTCGGCCGCGACGGCCTCGTCGCCACGGCGATCTCGGCCATCGACGCGGCCTTGTGGGACCTGAAGGCGAAACTGCTCGACCTGCCGCTGGCACGCCTGCTCGGACGCTACCGCGACGGGATCGCGATCTACGGCAGCGGCGGCTTCACCAGCTACGACGACGATCAGTCGCGCACGCAGCTATCGAACTGGGTGCGGCGGGATGGCTGCCGCTGGGTCAAGATGAAGATCGGCACGCATCCCGGGCAGGACCCGCACCGCGTGGCGGTTGCACGGCGCGCGGTCGGCGACGATATCGGCCTGTTCGTCGATGCCAACGGTGCCTTCGGGGTCAAGCAGGCCATCGCCATGGCGCGGCTGCTTGCCTCGGAGCAGGGCGTGAGCTGGTTCGAGGAGCCGGTCACGTCCGACGATCTCGCGGGCCTGCGCCGGGTGCGCGACGGCGTGCCCGCGACACTCGAGGTGGCGGCCGGGGAATATGCCTATGACCTGACCTATGTCCGCCACATGTTGGCGGCGGATGCGGTCGACGTGCAGCAGGCCGATGCCTCGCGGTGCGGCGGGATCACCGGCTTCCTGCTGATCGCCGCCTTGTGCGAAGCCCATCATATCGACCTGTCCGGACATTGCGCGCCGTCGTTGCACCTGCATGCCGCCTGCGCCGCTCCGCGTTTCCGGCATCTCGAATGGTTCCACGACCATGTGCGCATCGAGCAGATGCTGTTCGATGGCGCGCCGGTGGCCCGCGACGGCGCCATCCGGCCAGACCTGAGCCGCCCCGGCCTCGGGCTCGAATTCCGCTTCCAGGACGCCGAGCGCTTCGCGACAGGCTGATCCCCGCCCCATGACAGGATCCGGACCATGGATATGAAACGCCCGAACGGGATCATCACGGCCCTCCTCGCGGGCCTCGGCACCGCGACATTGGCCGGCATGGGGCTGGCCGCCCGCGACCTCGTCACCTCCACCGGCTCGCGCTCCGCCGGAACGTCCTCCGCCGGAACGTCCTCCGCCGGATCGCCTTCCGCTGGGGGCAGCCCGGAGAAGCTGCTGCAGGCTCCGGCGATCGCCCGTCCCACCGCGATCAAGGCCGCAAGACGCCTCAACCGCGCCGCCGGCACGCTGGCCGGCTCGGTGCTGTTCGACAGCGCGATCGAGCATTACCGTGGCCAGTTCCACAACAAGGCGATGTACACGCCGCTGGTCACCTCGTCCCTGGCGCTGGCCGTCAGCGCCCATGG
Organism: uncultured Acetobacteraceae bacterium; assembly: GCA_964242565.1. Taxonomy (GTDB): domain Bacteria; phylum Pseudomonadota; class Alphaproteobacteria; order Acetobacterales; family Acetobacteraceae; genus Lichenicoccus. The sequence goes on from CAXTCT010000081.1 coordinate 4,949, forward strand.
CAACAGCGACACCAGCCTCGGCGCCCACCGCGTGCGCGACGGGATCTACGCCGCGACCGCGCTGACCGGGCTGATCGGGACCGGCTTCCACGCCTTCAATGTCAGCCGGAAGGTGGGCGGCTTCTCGTGGCAAAACCTGTTTTATTCGGCGCCGCTCGGGGCTCCCGCGGCGCTGATGCTGTCCGGGCTGCTCGGCTTTCTGTCCGAGCGCGTGCGCGATACGCCGCCGGGCGAGGCGCCTGAAATCCTCGGCCTGCCGGCCGGGCGCGTGGTCGGCGCGGTGACCGGCGCCGGCATCCTCGGCACCGTCGGCGAGGCGGCCCTGCTGCATTTCCGTGGCAGCTTCCACGATCCGTTCATGCTGCTGCCGGTCACGATGCCGCCGGTCGCCGCCGCCCTGACCGCGGCCGCGGCGTTTGGCGACACGCGCGCCGCGCGCCCCGCGACACGCTGGTGGCTGCGCAGCACCGCCCTGCTCGGCCTGGTCGGCAGCCTGTTCCATATCGTCGGCGTCGCCCGCAACATGGGCGGCTGGCGCAACTGGCGGCAGAATATGCTGAACGGGCCGCCGATCCCTGCCCCGCCCGCTTTCACCGGCCTGGCGCTCGCCGGCCTTGCCGCCATGGGCCTGCTCGAGGATCACCCCGATGAATGACCGCTATCCCGGCTACGACGTGTTGTCCAAGCGCGCCGGCCTGTCGTGGAACGACGAAACCCGGCGCGCGGTCGATGCCCGCCTCGCCATACCCCGCGAGCCGCGCTTCTTCGACGCCCGCGAGTGGAGCGCGCTGGGTGCCGTCTGCGACCGCATCCTCCCCCAGCCGAGCGACCGGCCGCCGGTGCCGCTCGCCGCCTTCGTGGACCACAAGATGGCCACCAACAGCCTCGATGGCTACCGTCACGCCGAGCTGCCGGAGCAGCGCACCGCCTGGAAGCGCGGACTTGCCGCTCTCGATGCCGAAGCCGAGGCGCGCCACGGCAAGCCCTTCCATCTGCTGTCCCATCCGGAGCAGGACAGCCTGTTGCGCGAGATGGAAAACGGCGCGCTGCATGACCCAGCCTGGGACGGCATGCCGGCCAAATCCTTCTTCAAGAACCGCATCCTGCCCGACATCCTCGGCGCCTATTATGCCCATCCGACCGCCTGGAGCGAGATCGGGTATGGCGGTCCGGCCAGCCCGCGCGGCTATGTCCGCATGGGCCTGGACCGGCGCGATCCGTGGGAGGCGGCGGAGGCCAAGGACGGCGACGAGGCCATTGCTCGCCGGGAGAATGCCCGTGTCCGTTGATCCCTTCGCTTCCCCACGCGCCGCCGGCGGCCGGGCGCCGGACGTCATGAGCGTCGGCGGCTGGATGAAGATGCGCGAATATGACCGCGACGAGGCCGTCGATTTCGTGGTCATCGGCACCGGCGCCGGCGGCGGGCCGATGATCGCGCGCCTGGCCGAGCAGGGCTTTTCCGTGGTGGGCTTCGACGCCGGTCCCTATTTCCGCCCGCTGGAGGATTTCGCCTCGGACGAGACGGTGCAGTCGAAACTCTACTGGACCGACGAGCGCGTCATCGACGGCGCCAACCCGATCAAGATGGGCGGGAACAACAGCGGCAAGACCGTCGGCGGCAGCACCGTGCATTTCGCCATGGTCTCGCTGCGCTTCCGCCCGGACTGGTTCAAGTCGCGCTCGAAGCTCGGCTATGGCGCGGACTGGCCGCTCGACTGGCGCGAGATGTGGAGCTATTACGGCCGCGCCGAGCGGGCGCTGGCGATCTCCGGCCCGGTCCGCTACCCCTGGGGGCCAAAGCGGCCGCGCTATCCCTACCGCGCCCATGAACTCAACGGCCCCGCCGAACTGCTCGCCCGCGGCGCCGAGGCGATGGGCTATGACTGGACCCCGACTCCGCTGGCCACCGTATCGGCGCCGCGCGGCAATTCGCCCTCGTGCGTGTATCGCGGCTTCTGCCGGGTCGGCTGCTCGACCAACGCCAAGCAGAGCCAGCTCATCACCTTCATCCCGCGCGCGCTGCGTGCCGGGGCCGAGATACGCGATCTCGCCATGGTCGGCCGCATCGAGACCGACGCGTCCGGCCGCGTCACCGGCGTGCATTACCATCGCAGCGGAAGCTGGCATTTCCAGAAGGCCCGCCATGTCGTCGTCGCCGGCTACGCGATCGAGACGCCGCGCCTGCTGCTCAACTCGGCCAACAGCCAGTTCCCCGACGGGCTCGCCAACCGCTCCGGCCTGGTCGGCCGCAACCTGATGACCCAATCCAACCAGGCGGCCTGGGGCGTGATGGACCAGGAGGTGCGGTGGAACAAGGGTCCTCCCTCCCTCTCGATCACCGAGCATTGGAACTACGAGGACCGCAAGGATTTCCATGGCGGCTATTGCTGGATGGCCCAGGGGCCGCTGCCGGTCGAATGGTCGGCGGCCCTGAGCGGCTCGCGTGACCTCTGGGGCGGGGGGCTGCGCGAACAGATGATGCGCTACAACCATCAGGTCGGCCTCAAGATGGTCGGCGAGATGCTGCCCAATCCGGACAACCGCGTCACCCTGACCGACGAGCTCGACCAGTACGGCCTGCGCATCCCGCGCATCACCTATAGCTGGAGCGACAACGACAAGGCCTTGATCCAGCACGCGCTCGGCCAGATGCAGACCAGCCTGGAGCTGGTCGGCGCCAAGGACATCTTCCGCCAGGAGAACGACACCAACCATCTCGCCGGCACCGCGCGCATGGGCTTCGACCGTGACAGCAGCGTGGTCGATGCGGATTGCCGCAGTTGGGACATCCCCAACCTGTTCATCTGCGACGGCTCGGTGTTCCCGACCACGGGCGGCGTCAACCCGTCGCTGACCATCACCGCGATATCCATGCGCACCGCCGATCGCATCAAGGCGATGGCCGGTCGCGGAGAACTCTGAGACAAGCCTTCGGGAGCAGCGGATGGCTTTCAAGGGCAAGGCGCCCGGAAGCGGGTCGGGGGAGATCTCCCGCC
>CAXTCT010000082.1:0-7939 GCA_964242565.1 uncultured Acetobacteraceae bacterium
ACTGCTGCCACGCGCACCGTTGCCGGCGGTTCCGCCTGTCGTTCCGGTCGGCCTGCCCGGCGACCTCGTGCGTCAGCGTCCCGACGTCCGGGAGGCGGAAGCTCAGCTGCATGCGGCGACCGCGCAGACCGGCGTGGCGGTCGCCAGCTTCTACCCGGACGTGTCGCTGACCGGCATGGCCGATTTCAACGGGCTGAGGCTGGCGGACGCGTTCAGCCTGCCTTCCCGCGCGTTCCAGGTAGGTCCCAGTCTGTCCATCCCCCTGTTTCAGGGTGGACAGCTGACCGGCACGCTGCGTCTGCGCAAATCCCAGCAGCGCGAAGCGGCGATCACGTTCCAGAAGACGGTGCTGCAGGCCTGGCAGGACGTTGACAACGCGCTCACGGCCTATGCGGAATCGCAACGGCAACGCGATCAAACGGCCCAGGCGCTAAGGCAAAGCGAATTAGCCCTGGCTGCCGCCCGGCAGCAATACGCGCTGGGCGCGATCGATTTCCTTAACGTCGTTTCCTCGGAAACCCAGCTGCTGCAATCGCAGAACAGCCTGGCGACCAGCGACACGGCGATCGCGACGAATTTGGTTTCGCTCTACAAGGCGCTCGGCGGCGGGTGGCAGGCGCTGGGACAAGGCACGGCTATGCCCAAACAAAGACTAACAGATCAGTGACGTCAGCCAGTTCCTTATCGCGCTCTTTGAGTCCGAAGCGCGCGCAGGGTGCGGCGGCAAATGGAGGTTTTCTCATGCGCAAGGGGGCGAATAGTAATCACCATGAGCTGCTACGGCAGCAGACCACCCTGGCCCGCTTTGGGGAACTTGCGCTCAGATCCGACGATCTCGACGAAATCCTGACGGAGGCTTGTCGTCTTGTCGGCCACGCCCTGGGCACCGATCTGGCCAAGGTCGTCGAGCTTCAGGAGGGCGGCAGGACGCTGCGTGTACGCGCCGGCGTGGGCTGGAAACCGGGCGTGGTAGGGGTAGTGGCTATCAACGCCGCCGAGGATACCTCCGAAAGCCACGCCCTGATAACGGGCAAGCCGGTCATCTCTCCGGATATCGCACTCGAGACGCGCTTTCGCTGTCCGGATTTCCTGATCGACAACGGCGTCAAGGCGGTCGCCAACGTGGTCATCCTCGGGGGCGCCGGCCGGCCCGCCTTCGGCATTCTGCAGATCGACAGCCGCGAGCCCCGCGCTTTTACCGACGACGACATCGCTTTTCTCAAGAGCTACGCCAACTTGATCGCGTCGGCCGTAAATCGGCTGCGCGTCATGCGCGAGGCGCGCGAGGGCGAAACGCGGCTGCGCGCGAGCCTGGAACGGCAGAGAGCTGCCCTGGAAACCGGGCTCATCGGCTTCTTCGAATGGGACGTAGCCGCGCGCGCTGTCACCGCGGACCGGCATTTCGCTGGCTTCCATGGCATCGACCCTGCAACCGCCGTGACCGGCGTCCCGCTCGCGGACTGGATCGCCTTGATCCACGGCGACGACCGCGCGTCGGTTCGAACAAGCCTTGAACGAGCGCTCGCCACGGGAACGGAGTACGCCGAGGAGTTTCGCCTTGTTCTTCCAGACGGGAAGACGCGCTGGATCGACATGCGCGGCCACTGCACCGAACGCAAGGGCAAGCGTCCGCTACGATACACCGGCACCGCTGTGGACGTGTCCGTGTCGAAGACAGCGCAAGCGGCGCTGCGCCGGGTCAACGAGGAGCTGGAGAGCCGGGTGGCCGAGCGCACCCATGCATTGGTGGAGGCGAATTCGCAGCTGCGGGCCGAAGTCAAGGAGCGGGAACAAGTCGAGAAGCAGTTGCGCCAATCGCACAAGATGGAAGCGGTGGGTCAGCTTACCGGCGGCATCGCGCATGACTTCAATAACCTTCTGACCGGCATCTCCGGCAGCCTGGAGTTGGTGCGCACCCGCACCGCGCAGGGCCGCGCCGCGGAGACCGGGCGCTACATCGACGCGGCACTCACATCTTCCAGCCGCGCCGCCGCGCTGACCAATCGCCTGCTGACCTTCTCGCGGCGGCAAACATCCGACCTGAAGCCTGTCGCCGTGAACGGGTTGGTCCTGGGCATGGAGGAGCTGATCCGCCGTACGCTGGACCCGGCAATATTGTTCAAGACCGAATTGACCGAGCCGTTATGGCCGACCTTATGCGACCCTAACCAGCTCGAGAGCGCGCTGCTCAACCTTTGCATCAATGCGCGCGATGCCATGCCCGACGGCGGGCTGCTTCTGATCAAGACCACGAACACCGTGCTGCCGGACCCTCACGGAGAGCCAATCGATGCGTCCGCCTCGACTGTGCCGCCGGGCGAATATGTGACCCTGTCCGTCACCGACACGGGCGTGGGCATGACGCCCGACGTGTTGGCACATGCCTGCGACCCGTTCTTCACCACGAAGCCCACCGGTCAGGGCACCGGCCTGGGCCTGGCCATGATCCATGGTTTCGCCGAACAGTCGGGTGGCCATGTGCGCCTCCGCAGCACGCCTGGTCAGGGCACGACAGCGACGATCCACCTGGTTCGCCATCTCGGGGCGATGAACAACGAGGTGAACCCCCCCGTGATCCTCCCCTCGCCGCAGGCGAAGACGGGCGCAATCGTCCTGGTGGTAGAGGACGAGCCAGCCGTGCGCATGGTCATCCTCGATGTGCTTTCCGACCTCGGACATACGGTGCTGGAAGCCAAAGACGGCCATTCCGGGCTGCAACTCGTGGAGTCCAGCACACGGATCGATCTTCTCGTCACCGATCTGGGCCTGCCGAATGGCATGAATGGCCGCCAACTCGCCGATGCGGCCCGGCTGAAGCACCCGGGCATCAAGGCGCTGTTCGTGACCGGCTATGGCGAGGCTGCCGCGGCCCGGAGCGGCATGATAAACCACGGGATGGCAATCCTGGCCAAACCCTTCACCGTGGACGCGCTCGCAATTCGGGTTCAGGGCATACTCGAAGGATGACGGCCGGCAAACAAAACGACATCTCCCGCCAATCCGTCCCGCGTGGAGTCGGTGAGCACCGGGACCATGAGCGCCCGAGCGGTTCCTGCCGTTGATGCGCGGGCCTCGATCCGACAGGCGTCCCCGTGCAGGTCAAAGTCCGGCGCAGCCGAACGATCCGGCAGGTGGGAAATTCCTCGGGTTTTCCCTGCGATTCTGGGTATTGGCGGTGTTGACCGGGGCCGGTTCCGGATGCGGCGCCGGATTGCTTATGGAATTGCTGCGGCTCGTGCAGCATGTTTGCTTCTCCTACACCGATGGCACGTTCCTGGACGCGGTGCAGCGGGCGCCGGTCCTGCGCCGGGTGGAAGTGGTGTGCGCCGCCGGCCTCCTCGCCAGTGCCGGCGTGTGGCTGCTGAAACGCAGCTCCGGAGGTCATGGCGGAGAGCTGAACGAGCGCATCTGGTTCCATTCGGGCCGGATGCCGACGGTAAGAACCATCATCCAGGCCGTCTTTTCCATCGTGCTGGTCGGCATGGGTGCTTCGCTGGGGCGGGAGTCTGCCCCCAAGCAGACCGGTGCGGCGATCGCAAGCTGGTTGTCCCGCACCGGACACCTGACCTCCGCCGAAACCCGCCTGCTCGCCGCCTGCGGGGCTGGCGCGGGCATGGGAGCCGTCTACAACGTGCCGCTGGGCGGCGCCTTGTTCTCGTTGGAAGTGCTGCTCGGCACGCTGACACTGCCGCTGGTCCCACCGGCGCTTGCGGTCTCCCTGGTGGCGACCGTGGTCGCGTGGCTGTTCCTGCCAAACCAGACGACCTACTCGGTCCCATCTTATCCCGTCACATTCGGCGCGGCGATATGGTCCGTCTGCTTTGGCCCGGTCGCCGGCCTGGCGGGCGTCGCCTTTGTCCGGCTGATCGTCCTGGTCGATGGATTGAAGCCTAGAAAGAGCATGGCAATGGTGGCGCCGGTCCTGGTTTTCCTGGCGCTGGCGATCGTCTCCATCTGGTTTCCGCAGCTGCTCGGCAATGGCAAGGACGCGGCGCAGCTTGGCTTCGTCGGCGAGATCGGCCTGCCGTTGCTGATTGCGCTGACAGTCCTCAAGCCGTTGGCGACCGCAGCCTGTCTTGGTAGCGGTGCGCCGGGCGGCTTGTTCACCCCGACCGTGATGTTCGGAGCGATGCTGGGCGGGTCATTCGGGCGCATCTGGTCGCTGATGTGGCCCGGCACGGCGCCCGGCGGTTTTGCGGTGATCGGCGCGGCCGCCGTCCTCGCGGCCAGCATGCAGGCGCCTATCTCGGCCATCGTGCTGATGCTGGAGCTCTCCCACAATTCCGTCCTCCTGATCGTGCCGATCCTGTTCGCGGTGGTGGGGGCCAGCGTCGTCGCGCGGCGGCTCGATCCGCGCTCCGTCTATACCGGGCGGCTACACACCGGACGGATTGCCGCTCAGGCCGGACTTCCCATGACCGTTCCGCATTACGGCCGCCTGCTGGCGCCGAGCGCCGAGACCATATCGGTCGCCGCGGGCTATCCAGAAGTGCTAGGACGCCTCCTCGCGATCGAGGGTGGCGCGAATTTATTATACGTCATCGATAACAAGGCGCGGCTGACCGGACGCATCGGTGTCTGGCAGGCCAGGAACCCGGACGCACTGGAACCGGTGCTGTCCGTCGCCGCGGCCAACGACATGATGGAGCGGATCAGGCCGCTTGAGGCCGACGACAGCGAAGCGGAAGTCCTCGAACGCCTGCAGGCCGAGCCCGCAGGCGAGTTGCCGGTGGTGGATCGCGACGGTTGTTTCATTGGCGTCGCGGTACTGCCGAGGACATTTCCACCAAGCTGGCACGGTCAATCTAGCCTGCCGGAACAGGGCTGAGCCGGAAGCGTCAGCCCTCCACCAGTTCGGATGCTCTCGACGGCTGCCGGTCGAGCAGAGCCACGACCTGATGGCTCACGTTACGCGCCGTCTCGGCGCAGCTCTGGGTGCCGGCTTCGCCGTCCGGCTTCACCGCGTCGCCGACATTCCAGACATTCGCGATCGAGGTATGCGGCTCGACGTCATAGCCGGCCAGACTGCGTTGCCCCGGCCAGTCGCCGCGCATCACCCGGACCGACAGGATGCGTGCATCGTTGAATCCCGGCAGCTCGTTGCGGAGATCCTGCTTCGTGAGCTCGACCTCCGCCGCCTCGTCAAAGTCGGCGATCGCGGGACACGGCACCGCGTAGGCGACGTAAAGCTTCCAGCCGGGCGGCGCCATCTCGGGGCACGTGGCGGTCATTTCGCCCAGCGTGCAAAGGCGCCGGGTGTCGGCGAAGGTGGTCAGGCTGGGGAGCTCAATCAGCGGGCGCTGGGTCGTGAAGTTGACCACGATGATCGCCGCCGGCCGGAGCGTCCGGCGCACCCGCTCCACATAGGCTTCGTCGAAAGCGCCGGGTCCGGCCAGGTCGATCGTTTTCGCCGGCCCCGCATTGCTGACGACGGCGCGGGTCGCGACGTGGACCGGCTCGCGGCCGTCACGCCGGATGGAGACGCCCGTCGCCACCCCGTTCTCCATGTGGATCTTCTCGACGCTGCTGGAAAGCCAGATGTCGCCGCCCTTGGCCTCGATGGCGGCGCCCAAGGCATTCCAGACCCCGATCGTTCCCTGCGGGCAGAAGCCGAAATCCTTGAACGCACCCTTGGTCGCGAGATAGATGAGGAAGGTGCGCGCCGGCACCTCGTCGGCATTGCCCGAGAAGATGACGCCGCACAGGTTGCGGAACATCCGGTGGACCGTCTTGTTGCGGGTCATGCGGCTCAGCCACGCCGCGGTCGATAGCTGCTCGTCGGGCAGCTCGCCCCGGCGGGCGCCGGCGAAGGACGCGCCTACCTTGGCTGCGTGCTTGGTGATCCCGCCCAGCAACATGCCCCATCCGCCCTTGCTGGCATCGACGGTCTTGCCACCGATCCGGAAGGTCGCACCCATCGCGGGGCGCCGTACGTCGAACGGCGCGCCGACCAGGTCGAAGGTTTCCTGGAACGCTCCGCCGAACTCCAGCGCGATCGCGCCCTCGTTGACCTTGAAGCCATCGATCTCGCGGGTCGTCGCGCGCCCGCCCAGCCGGTCGTTGGCGTCGACCAGCAAGACGCGTTTGCCGGCGTGCGACAGACGTGCCGCAGCATGAAGCCCACCGGCTCCCGCTCCTATGACGACCACATCATACATACGCAGTTCCCTATTCAGCTCAGCCCGGCCGCTTTTCGCAATGCGCCGGAGCCGAGCATTGGGCAACCTTGGTGCCGCGTCTGTCCCCGTATGCCAGACATGCGGGCTACCCCCGGCACAGGGACAGCGGCGGCGCATCGCCGCCCTATGATCGCTCGAACATTCCAGGAAGCTACCGATGCCAGCGGATCAGGAAGGACGCCGCGGCGCCTGCTTGTGCGGCGCGATCGTTTATGTTGTTCAGGGTGAGCCCGAGTTCGTGATGCAATGTTTCTGCAGGGACTGTCAGAAATCCACCGGCACGGGCCACACGACGATCGTCGGTGTGCTGGCGGACAGGATGACCGTCACGGGCACGCCCACCGTCTATACGACGCATGGCGAGACCGGCGGCGCGGTCCACCGCCATTTCTGCGGTGTCTGCGGCAGCCGCCTCTATACATCCTGCGATCTTTCCGATCCGGTTGTCATGATCCAGGCCGGCACGCTGGACGAACCCGGCAGCGTCACGCCGACCATTGCCCTGTATCTCAAGGACAAGGCGCATTGGGATAGCGTCGACGCAACGCTCGAGCAGTTTGATGCCATGTTCCCAATCGAACAAAGACCCGAGGAAGTATGGCGATCGGCAGCGGGCGGTCCCCGCTGACCTCGCCCGCCGACGACCCGACATCGGGCAGGCCGCCGCAGCGCGGTCACCCCTTCACAATTGAAAGAATCAACGCATGTCGACGCAAGCCCAAAGCCTCCTGAAATCAGCGCCATCTCTGAAAAGCGGTGAAGTCGTTTATGAAGGCGATGGCCGCGTGGCCACGATCACGCTCACCGCGGCGCATCGGGGCAACACGATCTCCGGACCCATGCTCGACGACATCGTCCGTGCGCTCGTCCATGCCAACGAGGATGAAGCGGTGCGATGCGTGATCCTGACCGGGAGCGGCAGCGTCTTCTGTGCGGGCTCGGACCTGCGTGTCGATACCGAGGCAAGCAAGAACCTGCTGAAAACCGCGGCGTCGCCCACCAGCATCGATCTTCGCAATACCCCGCCCACGGTGCTCCAGGCAATGGACAAGCCGGTGATCTGCGCCCTGAATGGCGGTGCCGCCGGCTATGGGCTGGATACCGCGCTCGGCTGCGACATCCGCATTGCGGCCGAAACGGCGAAACTGGCCCCCGCGTTCTGCAAGCGTGGAGTGCTCCCCGAATCCGGCGCCACCTGGTATTTGCCGCGGCTGATCGGCTGGGCGAAGGCGGCCGAACTGATCTTCACGGGGCGGACGCTGTCGGCGCATGAAAGCCTGGAATGGGGCCTGGTCTCACGCGTGGTGAAGAACGAGGAGCTCATGCCGACCGCGCGCGCGCTGGCGAACGAGATCGCCGCGAACGCGCCATTGGCGGTCCAGGCCGCCAAGCGGATGATGCGGATGGGCTTGAACGAGCCGTTCCCCGAACATGTCCACCATCTCTACCTCCAGCTCCTGCCGCTGCTCGCCTCGACGGATGCGGCCGAGGGCATGGCGGCCTTCGTTGCGAAGCGCACGCCGGTGTTCGAAGGACGGTAGCCGGAACAGGCGCTGTCTCCTGGGTTGGGGATGAGCAGGCCGGCCGTTCCGGAGAGGATGGCGGTCAAGGGAAGGATTGCGGCGCATGACGATTGAGACCGTGGACGAATTCGAGCAGGATCAGACCGGGGCAACGCTCGCCGAGCTGCTGCGGGCCAAGGCACGCCTGAACCCGGGCAAGACAGCGATCATCTTCGAGAATGAACGTGTGAGCTACGC
>CAXTCT010000083.1:0-7920 GCA_964242565.1 uncultured Acetobacteraceae bacterium
CTACCGCGCAAGGCGCGCACCTGCTTTCCATGGTGGCCGCACAGGGCGATGGCGCACCCGCCACTCCCGTTCCGGCGATCGGAGGCTTGCAGCCCGATCCCGTTGCACTTCCCCTTGGAAACGCCCCGAGCGCGGCCAGGCCGGTGGAAGCGCCGCCAACCGGCGCCACGCAGGTGGCCACGGCCCAGGTCGCGCCGGCGCTGATTTCGTTGTCCATGCGCACCGACGGCAGCCATGAGATGACCGTCTCCTTGAACCCGCGCGACCTGGGGCAGGTCGAGGTCCACCTGGTCCGGAACAGCGACGGCACCACGGCCGTGACCATCACGGCGAGCCGTCCGGAGGTCCTGCAGGAACTCTCGCAGAATGTTCATCATCTGCACGCTGCTCTCGACGCCGCCAACATCCCGGCCGATGGCCGCGTGATGAATTTTACCACCGCTGCTGCCGTCGCGGACCAGGACCGGCACGACCTGGCCGGTCGGGACAGCCCGTTGCCGGACAGCAATGGCCGCCCGTCCGGCGGTGACCCCAGCCAGAACCCGGGCCGGAGTAGTGCGGGACAGCAGGATCAGTCGCGCCATACCGACGGAGACACGAACGCGGATACCGGCCCGTATCGCTCCGTGGCGCCTGAAGCCTCGAGAAGGAACTGGCAGCTCAGCGGCCTCAACATCACCGCATGACATACGTCGGAAAGATATACGTCCAGAAAGGGATCAGACCATGAGCGATACCATAACCTCAACGAGCAATTTGCTGACGGCGGCCGAGAAGGCGGCGCAGGCGAACAATGCCACGGCGAGCGCCAGCACGGCCACGGTTGATGCCGGTACGACAGCCTCGAGCGCTTTGTCATCGATCGCGGGCAACTTCAACTCGTTCCTGACCATGCTGACGACGCAGCTGCAGAACCAGGATCCCAGCTCGCCGATGAGTTCCGATACCTTCACCAGTGAGCTCGCGACCTTCGCGGGCGTTCAGCAGCAGGTGAACACGAACACCAACCTGTCCACGCTGATCTCCCTCAACCAGGACAGCCAGGTGACAGCCGACACCAGCCTCGTCGGGGAAAAAGCAACCTTCAGCGGACCCCAGATCCCGTTGCAGTCGGGCAACGGCAGCATCAGCTTCACGACAACCAGCGCCGAGCCGATCGCGATTGCGGTAACCGACGCGTCCGGCAACGTGGTCCGCACGGTGCAGGAGACATCCACCGCGGGCAGCAACAGCTGGAGCTGGGACGGCAAGGACGACGCCGGCAACGCCCTGCCCGACGGTGCCTATGGCGTCGCGGTCGAGACCCAGGACACATCGGGCAATACCCGCGCGGTAGCCTTCAGCGGCACCGGAACGATCACGGGCGTTTCCAAATCGACCACCGGCGTTTCGCTGCAGATGGGGACCGATAGCGTCGACATGACCAATGTCAGCTCGATCGTAGCCGCTACCCCGGCCGCGGCGGCCGCCACCCCGGCTGCGACATCCTCATGAAGCTGACCGCCTCCTGTCGGGCAGGTCGGCAAAAACTGCCGAGCGGTTAACCTTTTCGAAAGGGGGTGAGGTCATGATGGGGTCTGCGGCGAACAGCCGCCGGCAGACGCCAGGTCCACGGAAACGAGGTCATGATCCACCCCATCCCGCCTGTATTCCCGAGGTCACGCGCGCCATGAAGGCCTTCCTCGAAGGCCTGAAAGCGCTCGGCACGGCACGTCTGGCGACGATGGGCGCGGTCGCTCTTGCCATGCTGGCGATGCTGGCGGTGCTCAGTCTTCATGGCGGGTCGGCGCCGCACATGGCCTTGCTTTACGGAGATCTGGATATTCGTGAGGCGGGACAGATCGCCGACGCGCTCGACAAGGCGCATATCCAGCACGAACTTGGCGGCCAGGACGATCGCATCATGGTACCGGCCGATCAGGTCGCGGCCGCTCGCCTGCTGCTCGCCAAGACCGGCCTGCCGTCGGGCGGCTCGGTCGGGTATGAGATCTTCGACCGCGGCGATGGCTTGACCGCGACCCAGTTCGAACAGACGATCAACCAGACGCGCGCGCTCGAAGGCGAGCTGACGCGCTCGATCCGGTTGATCAGCGGCGTGCGCGGTGCCCGCGTGCATCTCGTGTTGCCGCATCGCGAGCCGTTCGCTTCCGAACAGCAATCCGCCCAGGCGAGCGTGCTGCTGTCGATGTCGGGGTCGAGCCGGCTTGATCCCGAGGGAGTTCAGGCGGTCCTGAACCTCGTCTCCGCCGCCGTGCCCGGGTTGAAGCCGCAGAATATCGCCATCGTCGACAGCCGCGGAAATGTGCTGGCACGCGCTGGTCAGCCGGCTGGCTCGATGGGTGCCGCGGGCAGCGTGGACGAGTTGCGCCAGGCCACGGAAGTCCGCCTGGCCCATGCGGTCGAGGAGATGCTCGAACCGACGCTCGGTGTCGAGCATGTCCGGGCCGAGGCGGCGGTGACGATGGATGTCGGCCTGATCCACGAGACCCAGGAAAGCTATAACCCGGACCAGCAGGTGCTGCGTTCAACCCAGACAACGTCGGACAAGAACCGCAACACCGAGGCCGAGCCCAATACCTCGGTCCAGAACAACCTGCCGAATGCCAATGCCGGACAATCCCAGGCCGGCAGCCAGGACGAGAAGCAGGAAGAGGTCAGCAACTACGAGATTGGCAAGACCGTGCGTACGGTCGTGCAGGATCAGCCGCGGATCGCCCGCATCAGCCTTGCCGTGATGGTCGATGGCACCGTTGACCGCGGCCCCGACGGCAAACCCGTCTGGAAGGCGCGCACCCAGGCCGATCTCGACCAGATCGCGACACTGGTCAAGAGCGCGATCGGCTTCGATGCCAAGCGTGGCGACACGGTGAGCGTCGTCAGCATGCCGTTCGAGGCACCGGCCGTTGACCAAGCCCAGGAAGCGCCTTCGGGTCTGCTCGGAGGGCTGCATCTGACACGCGACGACATCATGCATCTCGGGCAGACCGGGCTGCTTGGGCTTTTTGTTCTTCTCTCTCTCCTGTTCGTGGTCCGCCCGATGGTGCTCCGCCTGACCGGTCCGGCCATAGCGGGGCGCGCCGGGGGGGATGCCGGCGCGGCTTCGGGATTGGGCAGCCTGTCCTATGACGGCGTGGCGAATGCGGCGATCGGGGGACCAAAGGCCGCCGGAATGGGCGTCGCCCTGCTCAGTCCTCCCGGAGATGAGCTGGCCGAGGAGAGCATGGTCAGCATTGCCAACATCGACGGCAGGCTGCGTGCCTCGTCGATTCGCCAGATCGTCGATCTCGTCAGCAAGCATCCTGAAGAGAGCCTGTCGATCCTACGTAGCTGGCTTGGTCACGAGCAGGAGGCGGGATAATGGCCGGCAAGACGATGACCACCACGATGACCGGCGCCGAGAAAGCCGCGATCCTGATGCTGACGCTCGGAGAGGAGCAATGCTCCAAGCTGTTCGAGAGAATGCACGAAGAGGAGATCAAGGAGATCTCCTTCGCCATGACCCAGCTTGGCAACGTATCCGCGGAAGTGGTCGAGAAACTATGCGTCGATTTCTCGCAGAATATCGGATCTTCCGGAATGCTCGTCGGCAGTTACGATAGCACCGAACGGCTGCTGCAAAAGACACTCACGCGCGAACGCGCCAGCCAGATCATGGAGGAGATCCGCGGGCCGGCTGGCCGGACCATGTGGGACAAGCTTGGCAACGTCAATGAAGGGGTGCTCGCCAACTATCTCAAGAATGAGTATCCGCAGACCGTCGCGGTCGTGTTGAGCAAGGTGCGCCCGGATCATGCCGCGCGCGTGCTCGGCCTGCTGCCGGACGGCTTCGCCATGGAAGTCATCATGCGTATGTTGCGCATGGAAAGTGTCCAGCGCGATGTGCTCGAGAGCGTCGAGAAAACCTTACGTTCCGAATTCATGTCGAACCTGGCCCGGAGCACCCGGCGCGACAGCCATGAACTGGTGGCGGAGATCTTCAACAACCTGGACCGGAACGTCGAAGGCCGCTTCATGACTGCGCTGGAGGACCGCAACCGGGAGGCGGCCGAGAAGGTCAAGTCGTTGATGTTCACCTTCGACGACCTCGGACGGCTGCCGGCGGATGCCATCCAGAAGCTCATGCGGGTCGTCGAGAAGAGCAAGCTGCCGATCGCCCTCAAGGGCGCCTCCGAGCAGATCCGCAACCTGTTCCTGTCCACCTTGTCCGAACGCGCCGGCAAGCTGCTGCGCGACGACATTGCCCAACTCGGCCCGATCCGTCTGCGCGACGTGGACGAGGCGCAGGGCCAGATTGTTGTTCTAGCCAAGGAACTCGCGCAACAGGGCGAAATCGAGATCAACGACCACAAGGACGAGCAGATGGTGCTCTGAGACGATGCGCAACCATACCGTCCCGCGTGCGATCTCCGGCGTGCTTTATGCCGAGGATTTCGATGAACCTCTGGTCCAGCCCGCGCGCGCGCCGTCGGCCGGGCCGGATATCCTGATCGAGCCGGAGGTCGTCGCGCCGACTTTCAGCCTCGATGAGCTGCGCGCGGCAACCGCACAGGCTCATGAGGAAGGGGCGGAGTCCGCACGACGCGCGGCGGACCAGTCATCGGTGGCTCAACGGGCCATGGCGCTTGCCGCGCTGGCCGAGCAACTCGCCATCACGCACAAGCAGTCCGCGCGGATCGTCGAGCAGGCCCTGGATTCCGTCACCTGTACCGCTCTCTCGATGCTTGCGGTAGCCCTCCCGGCTTTGTGCGCCAACCATGCGGAAGCCGAGCTGCGTGCCCTGCTGCACCGTGTGCTGCCGCCGATGCGCCAGGTGCCGGAGCTGCAGATCCGCCTGCATCCCGATCTGCGCGAGGCGATCGAGAACGAGAGCAGCATCGTGCTGGAAGGATCCGGAACCAGGGTGACATGGATCAACTCGGTCAAGCTGGCGCCTGGCGACATTGCCATCACCTGGCAGAATGGCGGCGCCTTGCGTGACACCGGCGCCACCTGCATCGCCATACGGGACGCGGTGCTGGATTTGCTCGATCCCGGGCCGGTGGCGGTCGCGTGCGACAACAAACCCGAGGCCTGCGTGGCAGAGACCGAACTGGAGAGTTGAGATGTCCAATGAGCTCGATCTGACCGAACTTTCGGAGGTGCCGCCGGGACAGGAAATCCCGACGTCGCGCAATGCCCATGACCTTGGCGCGGTGTACGATATTCCGGTCACAGTGAGCGCGGTGCTCGGCAAATCCACCATGCAGGTCAGCCAGCTGCTGAAACTCGGACGCGGTGCCGTGGTGGAGCTTGATCGCAAGATCGGAGAAGCGATCGACATCTATGTCAACAACAGGCTGGTTGCCCGCGGCGAGGTCGTGATGGTGGGCGAGAACCGGCTCGGCGTGACGATGACCGAAATCGTCAAGGCGGACCGGGGCATCTGACATGCGCGTCCTGGTCATCGGATCTCTGGCGGGAGAACTGGGCCGCGCGGCTGCCATAGCGGTGGCGCGCGGCGTGCGCCTCGAACAGGCGGACAATGTGGCGGCCGGCATGGTGCGCCTGCGCCAGGATGCGGCAGTCAACCTGGTGCTTTGCGAGATCGGCCAGGACATCGGATTTCTGGTGCAGTCGTTGGTGCATGAGCGGATCTCGGTGCCGGTGATCGCCTGCGGGCTCGAGACCGATCCCGAAGCGGCCTTGCGTGCGGTCCGGGACGGGGCCCAGGATTTTCTGCCGCTGCCGCCCGATGCGGAGTTGATTGCCGCGATCCTTGAGGCCGCCTCGGGTGAGACCCACGCGGTGATCGCGCGCGATCCGGCGATGCTGGTGGCCGTCCGCCGTGCCGAACAGGTCGCCGGAGCAACCGCTTCGGTGCTGATCACCGGAGAATCCGGCACCGGCAAGGAGGTCATGGCGCGGCATATCCATCGCCGCTCGCCGCGCGCGCAGGGACCCTTCGTGGCACTCAACTGTGCCGCGATCCCCGAGCATCTTCTCGAATCCGAACTATTCGGCCATGAGAAGGGTGCCTTCAGTGGTGCCGCGGCGCGACGGATCGGCAAATTCGAGGCGGCACACGGCGGCACCCTGCTGCTCGACGAGATCAGCGAGATGGACATCCGCCTGCAGGCCAAGCTGCTGCGGGCGATCCAGGAGCGCGAGATCGACCGCCTCGGCGGCACGGCCCCGGTGCGCGTGGATGTGCGCATCCTGGCGACCAGCAACCGCGATCTCGCCGCGGAAGCCGCGGTCGGCCGGTTCCGCACCGATCTTTTCTTCCGGCTCAACGTGGTCAATCTGGTGCTGCCGCCGCTTCGTGCGCGGCTGGCTGATATTCCGCTGCTGGCGGCGCATTATGCGCGGCACTACAGCGAGGCGAACGGGATTTCGTCCAAGCGCCTCAGCGAGGATGCCATCGCCAGCCTGATCCGGCATGACTGGCCGGGCAACGTCCGCGAACTCGAGAATTTGATGCATCGAGCGGTGCTGCTCGCCGAAGGGCCGGAGATCGACGCCGCCATACTCGATCTGCCGCCTGCCCACGAGCCGGTGCGTGATCCGGCCACGGCCGGACGAGACAGCCAGGGCGTCACCGGCCTGGTCGGCCGACGCATGGACGATGTCGAGCAGGCGCTGATCATCGAGACGCTGCACCACACATTCGGCAACCGTACGCATGCCGCGACCATCCTTGGCATCTCGATCCGCGCGCTGCGCAACAAGCTGCGCGACTATGCCGGACAGGGATTGACCGTGCCTCCGCCCCCGGCGGGCCATTGGGCGGCGGCCTGATCGATGAGCGGGAGCGCATTTGCCACGGCGATGGCCAAACCCGGTGTCGTCGCGGTGGTCGGCAAGCTGCGTCGCTATGCGCCCGGCACCGATATCGGCCTCGCGTTCGGCGTGGTGGTGCTGCTGTCGGTCATGGTGCTGCCGCTGCCCACGTTCGTGCTCGATCTCGGCCTGGCGCTTTCGATCACCATGTCGGTCCTGGTTCTGATGGTGGCGTTGTTCCTGCAGCGTCCGCTCGACTTCACCTCATTCCCGACCCTGCTGCTGCTGACCACCTTGCTGCGCCTGTCGCTGGAGGTCGCCTCGACCCGGCTGATCCTGAGCCACGGCCATGAGGGGTCGCTCGCCGCCGGTCACGTGATTGCGGCGTTCGGCGGCTTCCTGATGGGCGGCGACGTGGTGATCGGGCTGATCCTGTTCTCCATCCTGCTGGTGGTGAACTTCATGGTCATCACCAAGGGTTCCGGCCGCATTGCCGAGGTCGCCGCGCGCTTCAGCCTGGATGCGATGCCGGGCAAGCAGATGGCGATCGACGCGGAGCTGTCGTCCGGCGCGATCACCGAGAAGGT
Source organism: uncultured Acetobacteraceae bacterium (assembly GCA_964242565.1). GTDB lineage: Bacteria > Pseudomonadota > Alphaproteobacteria > Acetobacterales > Acetobacteraceae > Lichenicoccus. The sequence goes on from CAXTCT010000083.1 coordinate 7,347, forward strand.
CGCCCGGCTGCGCAGGCGCGAGCTGGAGGAGGAAAGTGGTTTCTACGGCGCCATGGACGGCGCCGCCAAATTCGTCCGCGGCGACGCCATCGCGGCCTTGCTGATCACCGTGATCAACATCTTCGGCGGCCTTGCGATCGGCCTGATCCGGCATGGCATGGCGTTCTCGGATGCGGCGGCGACCTTCACCACCCTTACCGTCGGTGACGGGTTGACCGCGCAGATCCCGGCGCTGCTGGTCTCCACCGCCTCTGGCATCGTGGTGACCAAGGGCGGCACGGAGGGTGCGGCGGACGTGGCTCTGGTGCGCCAGCTCGGCGGCAATTTCAGGCCGATGGCGCTGGCCGCCGGTGCTGCCCTGGTGCTGGCGCTGATGCCGGGACTACCGACGCTGCCGTTCCTGGCCCTTGGCGGCCTGGCGGGCGGGGCGGCCTGGATGCGCTACAAGAATCCCGTCAAGGCTCCCGATCCGGAAGCCGCCTCGGTCGTCACGGCGGGGGCGCCAGCGGAGCCCCCGATCGCCGACGCCATGCGTATCGACATGATCCGGCTCGAGCTTGGCTATGGATTATTG
>CAXTCT010000084.1:0-7891 GCA_964242565.1 uncultured Acetobacteraceae bacterium
GGTCATGGGGGATGTGTTCGCCCGCACCGTGCTCGGCCTGCCGTCGCCGTCGATCGGGCTGCTCAATGTCGGCGCCGAGGAGATGAAGGGCGACGAGCGCCTGCGCCGCGCCGCCGAGGTGCTCCGCGCGAGCCCGCTGGGCCGGCAGTTCCACGGCTTTGTCGAAGGCCATGACATCACCGCCGGCACCACCGACGTGGTAGTGACCGACGGCTTCACCGGCAACGTGGCGCTCAAGACCGGGGAGGGCGCGCTGCGCCTGACCAGCAACCTGCTCAAGCAGGTGTTCTCGGCAAGCCTGGCGTCCCGGCTCGGCTATCTCCTGGCGCGCGCCGGGCTGGACCGCATGCGCGAGTGGCTCGATCCACGACGCTATAATGGCGGCGTGCTGATCGGGCTGAACGGCGTGGTCGTCAAGTCGCACGGCGGCGCCGACGCGCAGGGCTTCGCGCACGCCGTCGACGTGGCCATCGACATGGTGGACCACCAGTTCAACGACCGTATCCGCGAGGGCCTCGAGCTTATCGGCCCGGCCATGAGCGCGGCAATGAAGCGTCCTGCCGCAGAAGGCGCGGCCGCCGTCGCCGCGGTGACCTGATGGCCGGTGAGGCCCGTATCGGCGTCGCCCTCGCGGGGGTGGGCGGATATCTTCCGGACCGGGTGGTCACCAACGACGAGCTTGCCAGCCGCCTTGACACCTCAGATGGCTGGATACGCGAGCGCACCGGCATCAGGCAGCGATATCTCGCCGCTCCGCACGAGACCGTCGCCTACATGGCCGCGGCGGCATCCCGCGCCGCCCTGGCCAATGCCGGTATCGACGCCTCCGAGGTCGATGCGATCATCCTCGGAACCTCCACGCCGGACCAGGCCTTTCCGGCGGCCGCCTTGCGCGTCCAGGCCGAGCTCGGCATCACCAAGGGCTTCGGCTTCGACCTGATCGCGGCCTGTTCGGGTTTCATCTTCGGGCTGTCGACGGCCGAGGCCTTCATCCGCTGCGGCCAGGCCCGGACCGTGCTGGTGATCGGCAGCGAGGTCTATTCGCGCATCCTCGACTGGAACGACCGCAACACCTGCGTGCTGTTCGGCGACGGAGCCGGTGCCGCCGTGCTGCGTGCCACCGAGTTCCGGGCCGGAAGCGGCGTGCTGTCGACGCATCTGCATGGCGATGGCCGGATCGGCGACCTGCTCTACGTCGATGGGGCGGTGGGGATGCGCGAGAGTTCCGGCCATCTGCGCATGCAGGGCCGCGAGGTGTTCCGTCACGCGGTCACCAAATTGTCGGCGGCTGTGGACGAGGCGCTGGCCGTCAACGGGTTGAGCCAGTCCGACGTGGACTGGCTGGTGCCGCACCAGGCCAACAAGCGGATCATCGATGCCATGGGCCGCAAGCTCGGCCTGCCGCCGGAGCGGGTCGTCGTCACCGTGGACCGCCATGCCAACACTTCGGCGGCATCGATCCCGCTGGCGCTGGCCGAGGCGGTCGGCGACGGCCGTATCCGGCGCGGTGACCTGGTGCTGATGGAAGCCCTCGGCGGCGGCCTGACCTGGGGATCCGCGCTGGTCCGGATGTAGGGCCGGCCGGGAGCGGCGCTTTCGTTGAATTGACGGGACTTGCGGCGGTGCTTACGCTTTGTTCATGAGCACCGTGACCCGGGCTAACCTCGCCGAAACCATCTACACGCAGGTCGGGCTCTCGCGGAACGAATCCGCCGAGTTGCTGGAAAGCGTGCTCGAACGTCTGGCGTCGGCCCTGCAATCGGGGGACAGCGTCAAGATCAGCGGCTTCGGGACCTTCTCCGTCCGCCAGAAGGGCCGTCGCATCGGGCGCAACCCCAAGACCGGCATCGAAGTGCCGATCCTGCCGCGCTCGGTGCTGGTGTTCCGGCCCAGCCAGGTGCTCAAGGCTCGCATCAACGGCCAGTCGGACCCGCCCGAAGGGGATGATGCCGGATGATCCCACCCGACGAGGCGTGGCCGGATCCTTCGGAACACGCGGTCGGGCGGAGCGCGGTTCCGGAAGCCGACGGCAATCTCGACCGGGTCGGGCGCCTGAAGAAGGCGGCGACGGCTTTCCGCACGATCAGCGAAGTGGCCGACGATCTGCACGTGCCCCAGCATGTGCTGCGCTTCTGGGAGACGCGCTTCGGGCAGGTCAAGCCGCTCAAGCGGGGCGGAGGCCGGCGCTATTACCGGCCCGACGACGTCGTGCTGCTGCGGCGGATCTCCGACCTGCTTTATATCCAGGGCTACACCATCAAGGGGGTGCAGCGGCTCCTGAGCGAGGGCGATGGCAGCCTGCATGGCGAGCAGCCGCCCGACGCGGCCGACGCCGCCGGCTTCGTGGACGCTCCCGATCCTGGCGATGCTTCCGATCCGGGGGACGAGCCGGACCATGTCGGCGCGGCGCAGCCCGGCACCCTGCGACCGGCACCCGGAGAGGGCATCCCGGTTCCGGATCGCCGGCCTGCCCTGCATGACGATTTCGGGCTGCTGCGCGAGGCGTTCCGCGAGTCATTGAGCATGATCCTCGCGGAACTCGAAGCGATCCGCCGCCAGCTGCCGGGCTGAATGACGGGGCGACGCCCCCTCCGCCCGATGTTGCAGTTCGTGCGGCCCGCTGCTACATGACCATCGCCGTGAAGCAGACGGGCAGTAGCGCAGCCTGGTAGCGCATCAGTCTGGGGGACTGAGGGTCGTGGGTTCGAATCCCGCCTGCCCGACCAGCCTTCGGTCCGCCGGTCCGCGTCGGGTCCCGGGCGGTCGCGCCGCGCCGTCAGCCGTCCATTCCCGCCAGAGCAGGATCAGGGCGGCCATGATGGCGGGCCCCAGGAACAAGCCAAGCAACCCCCAGCTTTCCACGCCGCCCAGGATGCCGAGCAGCACCCACAGGAACGGCAGCTTGGTCGCCCCCCCGATCAGCACCGGCCGGACGAAATGATCCGCGGCGAAGATCACCACCGCACCGAAGACGAACAGCCCGATCCCGAACACGGCCGAGCCCTTGGCCAGCACCAGCAGGGCCGCGATGGCGACCGCTATCACGGCTCCGAAGGGGACCATCGCCGCGATCGCGGTCAGGACGCCGAACAGGGTCGGGTGCGGCGCTCCGCACAGCGCGTAGGCACCGCCCAGGATGACGCCTTCGCCGAGCCCGACCAGCACCAGGCCATCGACGGTCCCATGCACCGACGCGATCATCTGCCGGCCGATGCGCTCGCCGCGCTGGCCGAACGTGCGCCGGCTGGCCACCAGCATCTGACCGGTGACGGCCTCGCCCTCGCGGAACAGGAAGAACAGGGTGATGATGGTGAAGGCGAACAGGGTGAAGCGGTGCGCCAGCTGACTGCCGACCTGGCGGGTCATCGCGAAGCTCCGGCCGGGACGCAGCCGCTCGAACAGGGTGTTGGCATCCTCGGGATTGGCCAGATGCTGCTGCCACCATCGCGTGACGGTCTGGCCTTCCAGGGGAAGCCGGCTCGTCCAGGGGGGCACCGGCACCCCGGTATGCCGGGCCTGCTCCATCCAGATCAGGACACCCTGGGCCTCGCGTCCCGCCTCGACCCCGATCAGCACCAGCGGCACGATGAAGATCAGGGCGATCGCGCTGGTGAAGAACAGCGGCAGCACGAGATTATGCCGCCCGGGCGGCCAGCGGCGCTTGGCGCGCGAGAATAGCGGCCAGGTGGCGATGGCGAAGACCGCCGCCCAGGCGAGCGAGATCAGGAAGCCGTGCAAGGTGAACAGGCCGAGCAGCACGAGGGCCAGGCAGAGCAGACCGCGCGCCACCTCCTGGAACCGCGGCGCCTCGTCGGATGGAGCGGTGGCGTGCATGGCTTCCGACGACATTTCGATCTTCTCCGTAACCGGTCCCGGATGCCTTTAACGCGCGAGGCTGCCGTAAAGCACCAGCGACGCGGCCGATCCCTGCGCCGGCAAACTGGCACATTGTTTGCTAAGGCTTCTATTTGCAGAAGCTCTTATTTGCAAAAGACTTTATCGACCGAGGCAACCGAAACGGAGCAATGCCATGATCAGCAGGCGGGCCTTCTTCGCCGGCACGGCGTCCGCGGCCGGAGCCGCCCTGTTCGGCGGCACCACGCGGGCGCGCGCCGCCGGCATCGCCTCGGGCAGATTGCGCTTCCTGACCAACTGGTACGCCCAGGCGGAGCATGGCGGATATTACCAGGCGCTCGCGACCGGGCTGTATCGCCGAGCGGGCCTGGAGGTGGAGATCCAGCCCGGAGGGCCGCAGATCAACAACGCGCAGCTGCTTGTAGCGGGTGCGGCCGACCTGGCCATCTATGCCGATTTCGGGCTGCTGGAGGGGATCGAGCGCGGGCTGCCGCTGGTCATGGTGGCGACCAGCTTCCAGTTCGATCCGCTGGGCATCCTGGTTCATGACGACATCACCTCGCTCGCCGGGCTGAAGGGGGACCACAAGGTGCTGATCTCGGCTGCCGAGCAGCCGGTGGTCTGGCCCCTGCTGATGAAGCGGTACGGGCTCGATGCCGGACAGCTCGGCGTCTATTCCTTCAATCTGCAGCCCTTCCTGATCGACCCCACGCTGGCCACGCAGTCCTATGCGACCTCGGAGCCGTTCGACGCGGCCCGCCAAGGCGTGAAGTTCCGCATGCTGCTGCTGCGCGACGCGGGCTTTCCCGGCTATGGCAATCCGCTTGCCACGCGAAGCGATGTGCTGGCCGATCATCCCGACGTGCTGGCTGCCTTCCTGGCCGCCTCGATGCAGGGCTGGAAGGATTACCTGGCCGATCCGGCGCCGGCGAACCGTCTGATCCAGGCCGCCAACCCGCGCTTGACCGCGGACCGGCTGGCTTTCTCGGTCGCCGAGATGCGCAGGCTCGGGCTGCTCACCGGCGGCGACGCCGCGACCGGCGGCATCGGCATCATGACCGAGGCGCGCTGGAAGCGGAACCGGGACTTCCTGGTCGAATTCGGCATGATCCGGCCGGAAATGGACTGGCGCCGCGCCTACGACCTTCGGCTGATCTCGCAAATCAAGGTGTTGCCGGCATGAACGCCCCCCTTGTCACGGCGGCCGCGCGTCACGCCGGCCCGGTGCTGGAGCTGCTTTCGGTGGACAAGAGCTTCGCCAACGGCACCCGCGCGCTGGCGCCGGTCTCGCTGTCGGTGTCGGCGGGAGAGTTCGTCAGCCTGATCGGGCCGTCCGGCTGCGGCAAGAGCACCCTGCTCAAGCTTGCCGCCAACCTGATCGAGCCGAGCGACGGGCGGGTGCAATGGTGGCGCGGCGGCTTCGAGCAGGTCGGGCGCGGCGGCCGTCGCCTGTCCCTCGTGTTCCAGGACCCGACGCTGATGCCCTGGTCGAAGGTCGCGGGCAACGTGCGGCTGCCGCTGGATGCCGCCGGGGTGCCACGCGCCGACGCGCTGCTTCGTGTCGGGAGGGCGCTCGCCCAGGTCGAATTGTCCCATGCCGCGGGGTCGTATCCGCGCCAGCTTTCGGGGGGCATGCGCATGCGGGTGTCGATCGCGCGGGCGCTGGTGACCGATCCCGACCTGCTGCTGATGGACGAGCCGTTCGGGGCCCTGGACGAGTTCACCCGCAACCGGCTCGACGAGGACCTGCTGCGGCTTTCCGGCGAGCGCCGGCTGACCACCCTGTTCGTCACCCACTCGATCTACGAGGCGGTCTTCCTGTCCACGCGCATCGTCGTGATGGCCGCGCGTCCCGGCCGCATCTTCGCCGAGTTTCCGGTCGACGAGCCGACGCCGCGGGACGAAGGGTTCCGCGGCAGCGACCGCTTCGCCGCGCTGTGCCGGGACCTGTCCCGCCTGCTTGCCGACGCCTCCGCGGCGAGCTGCTCATGAAGCCGGGCATCAAGAGCGCCGGCATGAAGGTCGCCGGCATGAAGGTCGGGGCGCCGCTTGCCGTCGGGCTGCTGGCGCTGCTGCTCTGGCAGGGGATCTGCACCGGCTATGCGGTGCCGGCCTATATCTTTCCCTCGCCCGCGCAGATCTGGCAGAGCTTCGCCGCCGGCTGGCCCTCGTTGCTGGCCGCCCTGGGCAGCACGTTGCGCGTGACGGCGCAGGCCTTCCTGCTATCGACCCTGCTGGGCAGCCTGGTCGCCTTCCTGCTGGTCCAGAGCCGCGCGATCGAGACCGCCTTGCTGCCTTACGCGGTGCTGCTGCAGGTGACGCCGATCGTGGCGGTGGCGCCGCTGATCATCGTGCTGGTCAAGAACACCGAGGTCGCGCTGACCCTGTGCGCCACGCTGATGGCGATCTTCCCGGTGATCTCCAACACCACGATCGGCCTGCGCAGCGTCGATCCCGGCCTGCTCGCCTATTTCCGGATGAACAAGATCGGACGCATGCAGACCTTGTGGCGGCTGCGCATCCCTTCGGCCCTGCCATTCTTCCTGGCCGGCCTGCGCATCTCCAGCGGGCTGGCCCTGATCGGCGCGGTGGTGGCCGAGTTCGTCGCCGGCACCGGCGGACGCAGCGCCGGGCTCGCCTACGAGATCCTGCAATCGGGATTCCAGCTCGACATCCCGCGCATGTTCGCGGCCCTGTTCCTGATCACCCTCAGCGGCATGGTCCTGTTCGGGCTGATGGTCGCCCTGCAGCGCGCATGCCTCTCGCACTGGCATGAAAGCAGCCTGGAGGCGGAACGATGAACAAGCGCCTCGACGTGCATCCGCCGCAGGCCGCCTCGATGCGCACGCCGGACGGCGTCCGGCTGGACGCCGACATCTACCGCCCGGTCGCGGACGGCGTCTTCCCGGTGCTGCTGCTGCGCCAGGCCTACGGACGCCAGGTCGCGGCCACGGTCTGCTACGCCCATCCGTCCTGGTACGCCTCGCAGGGCTATGTCGTGGTGGTCCAGGATGTACGCGGCCGCGGCAGTTCGGAGGGCCGTTTCGAGGCACTCGAGCACGAGATCGGCGACGGCGCCGCGGCGGTGCGCTGGGCGGCCTCGCTTCCCGGAACGACCGGGAAGGTCGGCATGTACGGCTTCTCCTACCAGGGCACCAACCAGCTGCTCGCCGCCCTGCAGGCGGGTCCGGCCCTGCGTGCGGTGGCGCCGGCGATGTTCGGCTGGGACATACGCAACGGCTGGGCCTATGAGGGCGATGCGCTTCGCCTGGCCGGCTCGCTCGCCTGGGGCATCCAGATCGGTGCCGACACCGCGCGTCATGCCGGCGACAGCGAGGCCTATGGCGCTCTGCACGCCGCTGCGCGGGCGCTGCCGCTGCACGAACGGCTGCCGGCGCAGCCCGAGGTGATGCGCAGGCATGGCCACTGGTCGCATTGGCGGAAATGGGTCGAGGCGCCCGCGTCCGATCCCTATTGGGCGCATATCTCTCCGGCCAGCCATGTCGAGGCGCTGCGTGCGCTGGACCTGCCGATGTTGTTCGTCGGCGGCTGGTACGACAGCCTGCTCGGCGGCACGCTGGATGCCTTTCATGCGCTCGCCGGAGCCGGGGCGGAGCGCCGGCTGGTGGTCGGGCCCTGGCTGCATTTCCCCTGGACGCGGAAGGTCGGCGCGCTCGATTTCGGGCCCGAGGCGGCAGGCGGACTGGACAATCTGCATGTCGCCTGGTTCGACCGCTGGCTGAAGGGCCGCCAACCTGAGTCCCAGCCTGAGCTTGAGCCCGGGCCTGATCCTGAGCCTGAGCGTTCAGCCGGGGGCGCCGGGGCGCCGCTGCGGCTGTTCGACATGGGCGCCAATCGCTGGCGCCCGCTGGCCGAGTGGCCCGATGCCGAGACCGCCTTCGCGCTGCAGGGCGGTGGCCGGGTCAGTGTCGATGCGCTCGACGGGGTGCTGCTGGAACCGGGCGCCGAGGCGGCACCCGGCATGGATGCGCTGGTGCATGATCCCTGGCGCCCGGCGCCGAGCTTCGGCGGCGCG
>CAXTCT010000085.1:0-7816 GCA_964242565.1 uncultured Acetobacteraceae bacterium
TGCGGCCGGCGCCGGGACGGTCGCCGCTGCTGCTGGCGATCGGCAGCTCGACGGGAGGCCCGCAGGCCCTGTTCTCGTTCTTCCGCGCCCTGGCCGCACCCTTGCCGGTTCCGATCATCGTCACCCAGCATATGCCACCGTCCTTCACGCGCAGTCTGGCCGAGCATATCGACCGCCTCGGAACACGCTCCTGCAAGGAAGCCGAAGACGACGAGAGCCTGTTGCCGGATCGCATCCTGATCGCGCCGGGCGACCGCCACCTGACGATCCTGGCGACCGACCGTGGCCTGCGCACCAGGCTTACCGACGAGCCACCGGAGAATTCCTGTCGTCCTGCTGTCGACCCGATGCTGCGCAGCGCCGCGCTGGCTTATGGCGGGCGGGTGTTGGCGGTCATCCTCACCGGCATGGGCCAGGATGGCTTGCGTGGTTCCCAGAGCCTGCTGGAAGCCGGCGGCTCGATCCTGGCGCAGGATGAGGCGAGCAGCGTCGTCTGGGGCATGCCGGGCGCGGTGGCGCGTGCCGGGCTTTGTCACGCCGTGATGCCAATTGATGAACTTGCAACCAAGGTCACCCAGATGTTGAACCGCTTCTCATGAGTGCCTTCGAAGAAGTCGCGGCCCTGGTCAAGTCGCGTTCGGGTTTGGCGCTCGGGCCTGAGAAGGTCTATCTGGTCGATACCCGGCTTGCCGCGATGACGCGCAGGCTCGGGCTGCGCGACTTCGCGGCCCTCGTGCCGCAGTTGCGCATCGATCGTGCCCTGCAGGATGAAGTGGTCGAGGCACTCACCACCAACGAGACGCTTTTCTTTCGCGACACCAAGCCGTTCGATCATCTACGGACGCAGGCTTTGCCTCGGCTGCAGGCCAGTCGGCCGGCCGGAACGCCGCTGCGGATCTGGTCTGCCGCCGCATCCACGGGTCAGGAAGCCTATTCTCTCGCCATGCTCGTCAGCGAGATGGGTCCCGCGCTGCATGGAAGGGCGGTGCAGATCCTGGGCACCGACATCGCCCGTGCGCCGCTCGCGCGCGCGCGTGAAGCCAGCTACAGCCAGTTCGAGGTCCAGCGCGGGCTGCCGGCGCGCATGCTGGTCAAGTATTTCACCAAGGAGGGCGAGGGCTGGCGGCTGATCAAGCCGATCCGCGACATGGCTGAATTCCGTGAATGGAACCTGCTCCACGATCCGTCGCCGCTCGGCCGCTTCGACGTCGTATTCTGTCGCAACGTGTTGATCTATTTCGACATGCCAACAAAAGCGCGTGTGCTGAAGCTGATCGCATCCCGTCTCGTTCCAGGTGGCCTGCTGTATCTGGGTGGCGCGGAAACCATCCATGGGCTCGGTGAAAGCTTCAGGCTCCTTCCCGGTGAGCATTCGGTCTTCGAGCTGGTCGCCTGACCAGGACGGCCTGAGGATCAGAGGGCGGCGATTTCCTGATCCAGTGCGCGTCGAAACGAGCGGGCGCCAATATCGAGCGGGCGGTCCCATCCTTCGCCGGGACCGGATTGCGCGCAGCGTATCTCCCGGTAATGCAGTCCCTGCAGGTTGGCGATGAACCAGAAGAACGTGTCCGGCATGGCAGCGGGCGCGAACAAGGCGGCTCGCGTGCCCTCGCGGGCATAGATCAGGTTGGTCATGGCCGCACCCATCACGCCGGCCGCGATGCGCGTGTCGCGCATCAAGGCGATCTGCCCGTCCAGATCCAGGCCGCCGGGCGACACCACCGCGAAGCCGCGCGCCATGGCCAGCTGCATCAAGTGGGCCTCGTCGCTGAACCGGCGGCTCATCCCCGCGCCGCGCTGCAGGAACACGCGCTCCATTCCGCTCCCGGCAATGCCATGGGCCAGGCGCGCGTGGCAGTCGCGCACCAGGGGCGACATGTAGGCGCCATGCTCGGTCAGACCCTCGACCATGATCAGCTCGCGCACGAACACCGGCTCGAGGCCACTCACCCGCACGCGATGATCCTCGATGCCCAGCCGTCGTAGCGTCTGCTGCATCATCCGGCCAAGGGCTGCGTCATGGACATCATGCACCAGGACGCCGATCCGCTGATCCGCCAGACGCGACAGCGCCAGATGCAGCATGGGCAGCATCTCGATCATCCAATGGCCATAATTCCCCGCGCCGCGCTTCTTGCCCAGCACGAGGGGCAGGTCGTGGCGTCGTATCGGCTGGCCAGCCAGGGCCGCCTGCACCGCACGCGCCGCCCGATCGATCAGCTCCGGCTCGTGCTGGCGTATGCTGTAGCGCAAAAGCCGGCCTTCCCGGTCGAACACCAGCCCTTCGGCGGCGACGATGGCATCGCGGATCACGCGGACCACCACGTCGCGGGCGACGAAATGACCCTGCCGCCACGCCGAACAGGCGCGCCGGACTTCCGGGGGAATGAGTTCCGAGGCCGTGACTTCGGGCGGGATGGTGTCAAACCGGGGTGAATGGACCACGGCCATGAGCGTCTCGCCCGCAGGCTCGACGCCGGTCAAGCCGGTCAGTGTCCGGCATTCTCCCCGGAAAAATCCGGGGCCGCCAGGCCGCTCTGCTCAAGCTGGCCCACCATTATCCGCTTGAGGCGTTCCAGTCCGGCTTCGTCGCCCGCTTCGGCACGGGCAACAAGGACGGCTTGCGTATTGGAAGCCCGCAGCAGCCACCAGCCATCGGGCGTGCGCACCCGCACCCCGTCGATGGCCGCGACATTCGCGCCCTCTGCCTTGAGCCGCTCGGCTACCTCGCGGATCACGCCGAACTTGCGGATGTCGTCGCAGTCGAAGCGCAACTCCGGCGTGCTGACGGTAGGCGGCAGCGCCTCCTTGACGGTTGAAAGCGGCTTGTTCATGCGCGAGACGATGCCAAGCAGCCGGACCGCCGCGTACAGGGCATCGTCGAACCCGTACCATTTGTCAGCGAAGAAGATGTGGCCGGACATCTCGCCGGCCAGCACGGAGCCGGTCTCGGCCATCTTCGCCTTGATCAGGGAATGGCCGGTTTTCCACATCAGCGGCTTGCCGCCGGCGCGGCTGATCTCGTCGAACAGGACCTGGCTTGCCTTGACGTCGGCAATGATGGTCGCACCCGGATGCTCGCGCAGGACATCCCGGCCGAGCACCACCAGCAACTGGTCGCCCCAGAGGATCTGACCCTTGTTGTCGACGACACCGATGCGGTCCGCGTCGCCATCGAAAGCGATGCCGAGATCGGCCTGCTTGTCATGCACCGCGGCAATCAACTGCTCGAGATTCTTGGCCACCGTCGGATCGGGGTGATGGGCCGGGAAGTTACCGTCGATCTCACCGTTCAGCACGATATGTTCACCGGGCAACGACCGCACCAGTCGCTGCAACACGTCACCGGCCGCGCTGTTGCCGTTGTCCCAGACCACCTTGAGGATGCGGTCGCCGCCATCCCAGTCCGAAATCAGGCGGCCAATATAATCCAGCGCCACGTCGACACGCCTCTCGGATCCGGCTGCCTCCTCCACCACATCCGAGGACGCGGTGATCCGCCCTAATTCCCTGATCTGGTCCCCATAGAACGGCTTGCGGCCCAGCATCATCTTGAAACCGTTGTAGTTGGCCGGGTTGTGGCTGCCGGTCACCATGACCGCGCCATCGGTGTTCAGGGTGGTTGCTGCGTAATACAGCATCGGCGTCGGACCGCGGCCGACCCGGAGCACCTGCATTCCGGATGCCATCAGCCCGTCCACCAGGGCCTGCTCGAGTTCCGGTGACGAGAGCCGGCCGTCGAACCCGACTGCAACCGTATGGCCGCCGTTGCGGGAGATAATCGAGGCGAACGCACGACCGACCGCGAACGCATCCTGCGGCCCCAAGGTCGAGCCGACGATCCCTCGGATGTCATACTCGCGCAGGCTGGTCTGGTCGAAATCGTGCCTGAAGGCCATCAGAGACACTCGCAATAATGCTTGAGGAACTCCCTTGCGGCCGGACCGAGATCGGGGCGCGCCAGGGCGAAGGCGAGCTGGGCTTCCAGATAACCGATCTTGTCGCCGCAATCGAAGCGCTTGCCCTCGTAGCGTAGGCCGTGGAACGGAACCTTGCCGATCATCTTGGCCATCGCGTCGGTGAGTTGCACTTCGTTTCCCGCACCCCGCTCCAGCAATGCCAGGAACGGCATCACGTCGGCGGTCAGGATATAACGCCCGATAATGGAAAGGTTCGACGGCGCGTCTTCGGGTTTCGGCTTCTCGACCAGTCCGGTCACCTCGACGAGGTCGCCCTCCTCCTTGCCGGTCTTCAGGATGCCGTAGCGATTGGTCTGCTCGCGGGGCACTTCCGAAACCGCGACGATGTTGCCGCCGGTCACGTGATAGGCATCGGCCAGTTGCTTCAGGCAGGGCGTCTTGCTGAGGATGATGTCGTCGGGAAGCAGGATCGCGAACGGGTCGTCGCCGATGAAGGAGCGCGCGCACCAGATCGCGTGCCCGAGGCCCAGCGGCTCCTGCTGGCGGACGGCGACAATCGAGCCCGGCTGCATGCTGGTCGGCTTGAGGGCTTCGAGAGCCTCCTGCTTGCCGCGCTGGCGCAGGGTATGCTCCAGCTCATAGGCGACGTCGAAATATTCGACCAGTTCGGTCTTGCCGCGCCCGGTGATCAGGCAGAACTGCTCGATGCCCGCGGCGCGGGCCTCGTCGACGGCATATTGGATCAGCGGCCGGTCCACTACCGGGAGCATCTCCTTGGCCATGGCCTTGGTGGCCGGCAGGAAGCGCGTGCCAAGCCCGGCGACCGGAAATACTGCCTTGCGTAACGGTTTGATCACGGCGCACCTTCAGTGTTGCGGACGCCGAGCGGGGAAGCGGCGCCATATCGGGCAGAAACGGTGCCACGTAGCGCCATCCGTAGCAATGCCGGACCGTGCCGGCATCACGCGGAACCCTGTTCGGCCTGCAGCGCCGCCAGCGCGGTCAGGTTGACGATCGCACGCGCCGTGGCACTGCCGGCCAGGGTATGGATCGGCTTGGAAACACCGAGGGTGATCGGACCGATCTGCAACCCCTCCCCGGCTGCCTTGACCAGGTTGAAGCTGATGTTCGCGGCGTCGAGGGTAGGCAGTATCAGCAGGTTGGCGGTGCCGTTCAGCCGGCTCGAGGTCATGACACGGTCGCGCAACGTCTCACTCAGTGCCGCGTCGCCCTGCATCTCGCCGTCGACTTCCAGATTAGGCGCGTGCTCATGCAGCAGGGCCAGCGCCCGGCGCATCTTGCGCGCCGTTTCCGAGTTGCTGGCGCCGAACGAGGAGTGCGACAGCAGCGCCGCGCGCGGCGTGACGCCGAACATGCGCACGGCGTCCGCCGCCAGCATGGTCATCTCCATGACCTGTTCGGCGGTCGGATCGAAATTGAAATGGGTGTCGCAGAAGAAAAGCACGCCATTCGTTTGAATCAGGCCGGACAGCGCATATAATCGGGTGACCTCGGGCCGGCGCGGGATCAACGGCGCCCAGTAATGCATGTGCCGCCACCAGTCGCCGTGGCCGCCGACCAGGGCCGCATCGACCTGGCCGGACTGCAGCAGCATCGCCGCCGCAACCGTGGGACGCCGCGCCAGTTGCCGCTCGGCCATCGAGGGTGGCACGCCGCGGCGCTCGGCGAGCTTGAGATAGATGCGGGTCAAGGGCGCGAACACCGCCTCGTCGGCCTCCGGGTCGAGGATCTCGACATCCTTGCCAGGCACCAGGCGCAGCCCAAGGCTCTGGATCCGTTGGGCAATCACGGCATGGCGCCCGATCAGCACGGGGCGTGCGAGCCGGTCGTCGACCACCGTTTGGACCGCACGCAGCACGCGCTCATCCTCGCCTTCGGCATAGACGATCCGCTTGCCGGCCTTTCGCGCCACCTCGAAGATCGGGCGCATCACCTGCCCGGACCGGAACACGAATATCTCGAGATCTTCCTTATATTCGTCGAAATCCAGGATCGGCCGGGTTGCCACCCCGCTGGCCATGGCCGCGCGTGCCACCGCCGGCGCCACGTGCAGGATCAGGCGCGGGTCGAACGGCTTGGGAATGATGTATTCCGGCCCGAAGCTTGGCGCCTCGCCGCCATAGGCCGCGACCACCACCTCGCTGGCTTCCGCTCGCGCCAGGGCCGCGATCGCCTCGACGGCGGCGACCTTCATCTCCTCGTTGATCTCGCTGGCGCCGACATCGAGGGCTCCGCGGAAGATGAACGGGAAGCACAGCACGTTGTTGACCTGGTTGGGATAATCCGACCGCCCGGTGGCGATGATGGCATCCGGCCGCACCGCCCGCGCAAGGTCGGGCAGGATCTCCGGCTCGGGGTTGGCGAGTGCCAGGATGAACGGGTTGGGCGCCATCTTCGGCAGCCATTCCGGCTTCAGCACACCCGGGGCGGACAGTCCCAGAAACACATCCGCGCCATCCAGCACGTCGGCGAGCGCGCGCGCGTCTGTTCTGCGCGCATAGCGGGCCATGTTCGGCGCCATGTCCGGCTCGCGGCCCTCATAGACGACACCCTTGATGTCGGTCAGGGTCACGTTGTCCACGCGCAGGCCCATGCTGACCAGCAGATCGACACAGGCCAGGGCAGCGGCGCCAGCGCCCGAGCTGACGAGTTTCACGTCCGACAGCTGCTTGCCCTGCACCTCGAGACCGTTGCGCACCGCGGCGGCGGCGACGATGGCGGTGCCATGCTGGTCGTCATGGAACACCGGGATACCCATGCGCGCGCGCAGCATTGCCTCGATGCGGAAGCATTCCGGAGCCTTGATGTCCTCGAGATTGATCGCTCCGAAGGTCGGCTCGAGGGCCGCCACCACGTCGATGAAGCGATCCGGGTCGGAAGCGTCGACCTCGATGTCGAACACGTCGATGCCGGCGAATTTCTTGAACAGGACCGCCTTGCCCTCCATCACGGGCTTGCTGGCAAGAGGCCCGATATTGCCGAGGCCGAGCACGGCGGTGCCATTGGTGATCACGCCGACAAGATTGGCCCGCGCCGTATAGGCGCGCGCGGTGGCGGGGTCGCGCCGGATCTCCTCGCAGGCCGCGGCGACGCCTGGCGAATAGGCCAGGGCCAGATCGCGCTGCGTCGCCATGCGCTTGGTCGGAACCACCGAAAGCTTACCCGCCGTCGGCAGACGATGGTAATCAAGCGCGGCTTTCCTGAAATCTTCGTCCATCCGGTCGATCCCTGCATTCAATGCGGTGCATTCAATGCCGGAAGGAGATCACCCCAGCCGTGCGGCGGCAAGCCGTGAACGGGATGGACGGAGCTGGTGCGGTCGAGAAGACTCGAACTTCCACGAGGTTTCCCCCACAAGCACCTCAAGCTTGCGCGTCTACCATTCCGCCACGACCGCACCGTGACATCCGGCAACGCTTGCGCGATACCGGCTGGACGGGGGGCGTATAACCGATGCGGGATCGAGGAGCAATGACCGAAAATCGCCAGCCTAACGTCGGCGATCACCGGCCGGCGGTAGGCTGGGAGACCGCCGCGGCTCCGGTTGCCTACCCCGAGGCGATCCGCATCATGCAGGCTCACGTCGCGGCGATCCGGGCCGGCACGGCCATCGAACGGGTGTGGCTGCTCGAGCATCCGCCGCTATTCACCGCGGGCAGTTCGGCGCGTCCGGAGGATCTGTTCAACCCGCTCGGCTTGCCCGCCTACGACGCCGGCCGCGGCGGCCAATGGACGTACCATGGTCCGGGCCAGCGCGTGGCCTACGTCATGCTCGACCTGCAGCAGCCGCACGGCGCGGTGCCGGCGCGCGATGTCCGCGCCTTCGTCGCCGGCCTGGAGCAATGGCTGATCCGCACCCTCTCGGCGTTCGGCGT
>CAXTCT010000086.1:0-7789 GCA_964242565.1 uncultured Acetobacteraceae bacterium
CGAACGCCTGCTGCGCGCGGGCGGCGCCATCCAGCTTGCCGGCAACGTGCGGGCCAAGGGCGAGCGCCGTCGCACGCGGTCGGACTGGATGGGCATCGAGCGCGAGCGCGGCATCTCCGTGGTCACCTCGGTGATGACGTTCGAGTATGGCGGCTGCATCTTCAACCTGCTCGACACGCCCGGACACGAGGATTTCTCCGAGGACACCTATCGCACGCTGACGGCGGTGGATTCCGCGGTGATGGTGATCGATGCGGCCAAGGGCATCGAGGCGCGCACGCTGAAGCTGTTCGAGATCTGCCGGCTGCGCGACATTCCGATCATCACCTTCATCAACAAGATGGACCGTGAGGCGCAGGACCCGTTCGCCCTGCTCGACGAGGTCGGCAGCGCCCTGGCCCTCGACACCGCGCCGGCGACCTGGCCGGTCGGGCGTGCCGCGGAATTCGTCGGCACCTACGACATTGCCTCCCGGGCGATGAACCTCACGCGCGAACTGGCCCAGTCCGACCCGCGCCTGCAGGCGCTCGGCGACGAGCTCGACCTGGTGGCCGCGGCCATGCCGGAATTCGACCGCGAGGGCTTCGATGGCGGCCATCTGACTCCGGTCTATTTCGGCAGTGCCATGCGCGAGATCGGCGTGCTCGACCTGCTCGACGCGCTGGTCGGTTACGGGCCGCCGCCGCGCGCCCAGGTCGCCGACACGCGTCTGGTCCAGGCCAGCGAGCCGGCGATGACGGCGCTGGTGTTCAAGATCCAGGCCAACATGGACCCCAACCATCGCGACCGCATGGCCTTCGCCCGGATCTGCTCCGGCCGGCTGACCCGCGGGATGCGGCTGCGCCATGTCCGCACCGGCAAGCAGTTCGCCCTGCACACGCCGCAATTCTTCTTCGCGCGCGACCGGCAGTTGGCCGAGGAGGCATTCGCCGGGGACGTGGTCGGCATTCCCAATCACGGCGTGCTTCGCATCGGCGACACGCTGACCGAGAATGAGGAACTGAATTTTACCGGGGTGCCGTATTTCGCGCCGGAGATCCTGCGCCGGGTCCGGCTCGACGACGCGATGAAGGCGAAGAAGCTGCGCCAGGCCCTGGTCGAGCTCGCCGAGGAAGGGGTGGTGCAGCTGTTTCGCCCGCAGGACGGCGCGCCGCCGATCGTCGGCGTGGTTGGCACGCTGCAGCTCGATGTGCTGCAGGCGCGCCTGGCCGGGGAATATGGCGTCGCGATCGGGTTCGAATCGACCCCCTTCTCGCTGGCCCGGTGGGTGGCCGGAAGCCGGACCGGGCTGGATGCGTTCATCGCCTCCAACCGCAGCGCGATGGCCGACGATGTCGACGGCGATCCGGTATTCCTGGCCAGCTCGGCCTTCATGATGCGCCGCACCGCCGAGATGAACGCCGAACTGGCCTTCCACGACATCAAGCAGATCGGCAGCTAGGCAATCCCTCGCCTCTTGACCCGCCGGGGAGTGCCCTTCCCACCGCATCATGGAGAAAGAATATGCTCGTTCGTATCGCACTGGCCTCCGGCCTGGCGCTCGCCAGTGTCCCGGCGCTGATCTGCCCGCCCCCGGCGGCCGCGCAGACCGTGGGGAAGGGCATGAAGCTGCTGAAGCTGAGCGTGACCGGCAACAAGCAGGTCCCGACGGCCAGCATCGACTCCGCGATGACCATCAGCGTCGGGCAGAAGGTCACCAGGGCCGACCTCGCGGCCAACCTGAACGCCATCATCGACGTCTATCGTCGCGCCAATGTCGGGGCCGGCTTCAAGCAGAAGATGACCATCCCACGCCCGGGGCAGGTGCTGGTGGAATACATGATCGAGGAGCAGGCGGCGCCGCCGGCGCAGGCGCCCGCCGTGCTGCGCGCCGACAAGGTGACGTTCGAGGGCAACAAGCAGGTCAAGTCCGATGCCATCGCCTCGGTGATCACCATCCAGCCAGGCGCGAAGCTGGATGAGGCGATGGTCAGCAGCAACATGCAGGCGATCCTGGCCCTGTACAAGAAGGCCAATGTCGGCGTGGAGATCACGCCGAGTGCGAGCTATCCGCAGCCGAACCACGCCATCGTCGATTACCGCATCCAGGAAAAAGCCTCGAACTGACCGGCCGTGGCACGGCCCTGGCCGTGGCAAGGCCCTGGGGCTGACCGGCCCGGATATCGTCGCCTCGCGGAAAGGGGCGCCGCCGCATCCGGCGCCGCCGCTTCCGTGATCGACGAGAGCGGGTATTACTTCATGTAGCCGGCCTGGCGCATCGCGCGGCCAGCCGCCGAGTTCGCCGAGGCCAGTGCCTGGTTCACCGACATCGAGCCGCTCAGCGTGGCCGCGACGATTTGTCCGACCTGGGTTCCGATCGCCTGGAAGGGGGCGATACCGACGAACTGCGCACCGGTATAGGGCCGCGGATGCTCGGTCTGGCCGGTCGGGTTGGAGTTGTTGATCGCGGCGAGCACGAAGTCCGAGAACGGCGCCACCTGCTTGTATTCCGGTGCCGTGTAGGACGAGGTGCGTGTGCCGGGCGGGATGTTCACCCAGCCGTCGGTCTTGGCTACAAGCTGGATATATTCCTTCGAGGTGGCCCAGGTGATGAACTGGCGAGCGGCATCACCCTGCTTCGACGAGGTTGGGATGGCCAGGTTCCAGGACCAGAGCCAGGTCGGTCCCCCCTTGAAGCTGCCGGTCGGCAGGGCTGCGAAACCGACCCGGTCGGCAACCTGCGATTGCTTCTTGTCATAGACCGTGCCGGCGGCGCTGGTCGCGTCGATCCATATGCCGCAATGCCCGGAGGTGAACAGCGACAGCGTCTCGTTGAAGCCGTTGGAGCTCTCGCCCGGAGGGCCATCCGCCTTCAGGATGTCGTCATAATAGGTCAGCGCGGCCTTCCACGCCGGGGTGTTGATGGTCGGCTTCCAGGACATGTCGAACCATTGTCCACCCATCGCCGTGACCAGCGTCGCGAAATAGGCCATGTTCTCGCCCCAGCCGGGCTTGCCGCGCAGGCAGATGCCATAGGTCTCGCTCGCCTTGTCGGTGATCTTGTCGGCAAAGCCGCGTATCTCGTCGTAGGTCGGCGCCGCCGGCATGGTGATGCCGGCCTTCTTGAACAGGTCGGTCCGGTACAAGGTCATGACGCTCTCGCCGTAGAAGGGCAGCGCATACAGCTTCTTGTTGTAGGTCAGCCCCGCGCGCACCGGTGCCAGCACGTCATCGAGATCGTACGAGGCCGGCAGGTTGTCGAACGGAACCAGCCATTTCTGCTTGGCCCAGATCGGCACCTCGTAGTTGCCGATCGTCAGGATGTCGAACTGGCCGCCGTGGGTGGCGATATCGGTGGTGACGCGCTGGCGCAGCACATTCTCCTCGAGCACGACCCAGTGCAGGTGGATGCCGGGATGGGCCTGCTCGAACTGCGGCGCCAGCTTCTGCATCTCGATCATCTGGCTGTTGTTCACGGTCGCGATGGTCAGCGTCGTGTCCGCGCGCGCGGATACCGCGGCACCCTGGGCCAGCAGGGGAAGGGCCGCCAGCGCGAAGCCGGTGGCGATGGGACGTGATCTCGGTTTCATCTTCCTGTTTCCTTTGTTCTGTCTCATGTCGAGCGCATTTTGCGCAACGAGCCCTGCGAACCACGATATGTGCGGTGGCCTCGGGCTCATCCGGTTGCCGCCATCAGCATCGTAGCCTCGATGCCGTGGTGGATCGGGTCCAGCAATAGTCCCTGCGCGTGATGACGGCTGTCCCGCTTTCCATCCGCATGGCCGCTATCGAGCCTGCGTGGCGCTGGCATAGTCGCGCAACACGCAGCGGACCGCCTCGATCAGCAAGGTCCGCGCGTCTGGCTGGATCTCCCGCCTCAACACCCGCCCGTGCAGCCGCGGCAGATACTGGCTGACCAGGGTTTCGGGAATACGGATCCCGTGCAGCCGCGCCAGCAACGCGTCGGTGGCCATGCGGGCCTGCGGCGCCGGCCAGTAATAGCGGATGCGGTCGCTGTAGCTGTAGTGCCGCAGCAGATGCTGCTGCGCCGGGGTGCCGGGATAATGGCTCTGCCAATGGCCTGGCTGGGCCAGCATGACGGCTTCCATGCTGTCGGCCAGCGCCGGGCCGCCCGGCCGCAGGAGCGACGCGATGGCATCGAGCCCGTACAGCGCCTCGCGCAAGGCGAAGCTGAGTCCGGGTCCGACCTTCAGGATCGCAAACCCGTCTTGCACCAGTTGCCTCAGGCTTGCCCGCGGCTGGTAGTCCGTCGAGTGCGCCTCGAACACCAGTCCCGGCATCCGGTCGAGAGAAGCGGACAGCGCCGTGGCGCGCGCCGGATCATAGACCGCGACATCCTCATGCCCGAACTCGACGCCGGGCTGCACCACGATGGCGATGACCCGTGGCCATACGCCGCCGACCTCGCGAAACGCGCGCTCGTGTATGGCATGGGTGGCGAGCACGGCCTCCGGCGCGGTCGGCCGGAGATGGTCGAGACCCTCGGTCGCACCCCCCGGGGTCGGCACCTCGGTGCCGATGATATAGACCGGGGGGTCGGTTTGGGCCGGGCTGGCCGCCGCTGCCGCCTCGGCACGGGCGGCCAGCCCGGCTGCCCGGGTCGCGATGACGTCGTCGGCCAGGGCCGTGGGTTCGCCCTTGCAGCCCATGCTGGCATCGAGATGCAGCTTCTCGAACCCGGCCGCCGCATAGGCCGCGATCATGTCGCCCGCCCTGGCCATCGCCTCGGCGGCCGGGAGATGCTTCCAGGGGTTCGGCCCGAGATGGTCGCCGCCGAGGATGATGCGCGACCGGGGCAGGCCGACACGCTCGGCGACCGACCAGACGAAATCGCGGAACCCGGCCGGCTGCATGCCGGTATAGCCGCCTTCCTGGTTGACCTGGTTGCAGGTGGCCTCGATCAGGGCCGGGGTGTCGTCGTCGAGCGCCTGCAGCAGCGCCGCCTCGATCACCAGCCCGTGCGCCGAGCAGACCGACGTGATCCCGGCCGGATGCCCAGACGCGCGCCTCTCCGCCAGGGCAAGCAGGGCGCCGGTGGTCATCGCGAGCTTCCGATCAGCTCGTCGAGCTGGGCGAAATCCGACGTCCCCTGCATCGGCCCGCGCACCCCGACGGCGAGGGCGCCGCTGGCATTGGCGTAGCGCAGGCTGACGGGCACGTCGTGGCCCATCAGACGGCAGGTCACGAAGGTCGCGCCGAAGCAGTCGCCGGCGCCGGTCGGATCAACCTCCCGGGCCGGAAAGCCGGGCATATGCAGAGCCCCGTTGCGGTCGTGATAGCTCGCGCCGTCCGCGCCGCGCTTGACCACGACCGCCGGGACGCCGCGGGCCAGCATCTCGTCGATGGCGCCCTGTTCGGATGCGGCGCGGGTCAGCAGGGTCAGTTCCGCCCCGCTGGGCATGAACAGGTCGCATTGCGGCAGCATGGCCTGGAGGGCCGCGCGCATTTCCGGCATGACCAGCATCTCGCGGCGTATGTTGGGATCGAACGAAACTGTGCCGCCGGCCTGCCTGACCAGGGCCACGGCCTGTTCCGCCGCCTCGATCAGGGCAGGCGAGAACAGCGACGAGCCCATGACATGGAAATGCCGGCACCGCTCCAGCAGCACGCGCCCGGCCCGGGTGATACGGGTCTGGCCGCAGGCGCTGTTCTTGATGTTGAAGATGAAATCGCGCTCGCCATCCTCCCGATAGCGGACGAAGGCGCTGCCTGTTACCTGGTCCGCGAGCAGCTCGATGGCCGAGACATCGACCCCGTCCGCACGCAGGCGTTCGATGTTGAGCCAGCCGAAATCATCGTCGCCAACACACGAGATCAAGCCGGCCGCGTGGCCGAGCTTCGCCACCTGGTCGATGAAGATCGCGGGGGCGCCGGATGGGAACGGGCCGGTGAGGCGTTGTGGATGGCGGAAACCGTGGCCGCGTTCCTCGGCCATGATCTCGACGACGATCTCGCCGAGGGCCACGACCGTGTTCCTGCTGGTCATCGCCACATCTGGGCCGATCCCTCCGTCGCTCAGGCTTGGCACCATGTGGCGTTTCCCGTCTTCCATCAAAGCGGAAGATCATTGTTTCGTTGGAAAACTCCTATGCGTTTGCAAGCGGATGCACAAGGTCCGGGGACGGAATTGTCCTACCAGGGTGCCGGCCAGAGCGGGGGCCAGGGGCGCCGCCCGTGGCGCGGGCACCTATTCGAACGAGTCGTTGTGCCGCCTGCGCCCGATCATCGACAACAGCTCGGCACGAGTCTCGGGATTGTCGCGGAAGGCGCCGAGCATCCGGCTGGTCACCATCGCGACGCCGGGCTGGTGGACGCCCCTGGTGGTCATGCATTGGTGGCCGGCCTCGATGATGACGGCGGCTCCATGCGGTTCGAGCACCTCGTTGATGGTGTTGGCGATCTGAGCCGTCAGGCGTTCCTGGATCTGCAGGCGCCTGGCATAGGTCTCGACCACGCGCGCGAGCTTGCTGATGCCCACCACGCGTCGGCGGGGAAGATAGGCGACATGACAGACGCCGATGATCGGCACCATGTGGTGCTCGCAATGGCTTTCGATCCGGATGTCGCGCAGCAGCACGATCTCGTCATAGCCCTCGACTTCGGAGAAAGTCGTCGAGAGCAGGGCTACCGGGTCGGTCGCGTAGCCGCTGTAGAATTCGCCGTAGGAGCGGACCACCCGTCGCGGCGTATCGAGCAGGCCCTCACGCGCGGGGTCCTCGCCGGCCCAGCGCAGCAGGACACGCACGGCTTCCTCGGCCTGCTCCCGGGAGGGCCGCTCTTGCAGTCCCGGCACCAGCAGCTTGGGCGTCTGGTCCATCAGGGCGGTTCCATCAATGGACGATGCCGGACTGGTGCGGGCTGTCGAGGCTGAAGGTCGGAATGCGCACATCGAACGGCTCGCCGGACGATACGCTGACCATGTGATAGGCGCCGGTCATGAAGCCGGACGGCGTCTCCAGGGGTGTGCCGGAGGTGTATTCGAAGGCCTCGCCCGGATCGAGCTGCGGCTGCTCGCCGAGCACGCCGTCGCCCACCACATGCTGGGTGCGGCCGCGGCTGTCCGTGATCTGCCAGGTGCGCCGCAGCAGGCGGACATGGTCGGAGCCGTGATTCTCGATACGGACGCGGTACGCCCACACGAATTGCCGCTCCTCGGGCTGGGACTGGTCCTCGAGATAGAAGGGACGCACGCTGACCTTGATGCCACGGGTGACCGCATAATAATCCTCGACGAGACCGCCCTTGGCGAAGCCGGCCTCGCTTTCGGGCGGGGCGCCGGCCCTCATGCGATCATTATCCTTCATGCTGCGATTTTCCCTCGCTTCGGTTCGGCCAGCGGCATTTCACTCGGCGGCCTGCCGGCGCGGGATTGCGCCCAGTGCCTGTGCG
The DNA here is from genome assembly GCA_964242565.1 of uncultured Acetobacteraceae bacterium. Classification (GTDB taxonomy): domain Bacteria; phylum Pseudomonadota; class Alphaproteobacteria; order Acetobacterales; family Acetobacteraceae; genus Lichenicoccus. The sequence goes on from CAXTCT010000086.1 coordinate 7,390, forward strand.
AGATCATCCAGCAGGTCGTCCACGTCTTCGATCCCGACCGAGAGGCGGACCACGCCGTCGGTGATGCCGAGCTTGGCGCGCTCGTCGGCGCCGATCCGCATATGGGTCGTCGTGGCCGGGTGCGTCACCAGCGAGCGGCTGTCGCCCAGATTGTTGGAGACGGCGATAAGGCGCAGACCATTCATCATCCGGAAGGCCGCCGCCTTGCCGCCATGCAGCTCGAAAGCGACCAGGCTGCCGCCGCCGCTCATCTGGCGCATCGCCAGCTCATGCTGCGGATGATCGGCGCGTCCCGGATACCAGACCCGGCTGACCCCGGGTGCCGCGGCCAGCCAGTCGGCGACCCGGGCCGCGCCCGCGCCCATCGCGCCGACGCGAAGCGGCAGGGTTTCCAGGCCCT
>CAXTCT010000087.1:0-7773 GCA_964242565.1 uncultured Acetobacteraceae bacterium
GCGGCCCCTTATGCTTGTCTGAAAGTCGGCGTAAGTTGGCTTCCGCCATGATCACTCGTTTCAAGCTCTCTAGGTTCAAGCAGATCGAGGAGGCGAACCTGCCACTCGGGCCCATCAACGTGCTGGTTGGTGGAAACAATTCCGGCAAGAGCTGTATCCTGCAGGGCATACACTTTGGGATTGCGTTGGCGCAGGCCCGGCAAATTGCCAAAGTCAGCCAGTTCCCGCCAGAACGCCTTCGCTACTGTCCAACCGACGATTTCCTCGATCTTCACCACGGCCGACGGTTGCAGGAGGGCACCAGCATCGACTTTCACTATGAGGCCGGAGGCGACGCCGCGGTTGAATACGCCTCGGTTAAACTGCAGCGGGGACGAAACGGCGTCGTCTCGGCGGAAAGCAGCGGCGGCCCACTACTTAATGCAGTAGGCGACCCACGGGGCTTCTTCTCGATATACGTTCCAGGTCTTGCTGGGATTACCATCCGAGAAGAGTACCGCTCCGACGCGGTTGTGAGCAATGGCATCGCTCGCGGCGACGCCAACCTTTACTTACGTAACGTACTGCTCAGGATTGAACGTAGCGAGGCAAGGAAGACACGCTTCGAGACCTACCTCGATCGCGTCTTCCCCGGGGCGCGTGTCAACACCCAGTTCCAGGATACGGCGGACCTCTGGATCAGGTCGACGGTAACCCGCGAGGGAGCCGGGGCCCGCGCGCTTGATCTGGTCGGTACCGGTCTGTTGCAGGCTATCCAGCTCATCGCATACGTGTCCAATTACGAGCCTAAGGTATTACTCTTAGACGAGCCCGACGCACATCTGCATCCCAGCAACCAGCGCCTCCTGGCTGACACGCTTGCCGTGATCTCCGGCAGCACCGAGACCAAGATCATCCTCGCGACCCACTCCCGCCATCTGCTCGACGCGCTGAGCGAACTCGATCAGGCGAAGCTCTTCTGGGTACGGAACGGAGCCGCCACCCCGCAGGAGACTTGGTCCGATATCGCTGTCCTCATGGATTTGGGCGCGCTGGACAAGGGCGAGCGTTTCTTGGCCGGAAACTACAAGTATCTCGTCTGGTCAGAGGACCGTGACACGGAGCCGCTCTCCGTGTTGCTGGAGGCGAACGGCGTGCCGCGAAGCGAGACGCTCGTCTTCAGCTACCAAGCGAGCAGCAAAGTGGACGCGGCTAAGCTAATGGCGGCCTTCGCCGAACGGGTGCGACCGGGTGTCATCACCGTCGTCCACCGCGATCGCGACTTCATGGACGATAACGAGGTCGAACGGCTCCGGAGAAAGTTCGATCTAGGTCAGACACCAAACATGCGGCTGCTGATCACCCAAGGTTCGGACGTAGAGGCCTATTTCACTCGACCGGCCCACATCGCCAACGTAGTGGGTCGCGACGTTGCAGAAATGCAGGCGCTCGTCGAGGACGTCCTCCATCAAAACATGATCGAGTTTGTGACAGCGTTCTTAAGAAAGCGCGAGGAGATCAAGCGCGACCTCTACAAGCAGGATCCAGACGCCTGTCCAGCGATAAGCGAGCTTATTGCCGGTAGTCAAATCCCCGTCGAGAAGGCGGTCGGCAAGCTGCTCCTCAAATGCATTAGGCAGCGCCTACAGGCCGAGGGATTCAATGGCGGTGGATTTGTCCAATCGACGTCAGCTTTGGTCGACGCCAACATCGCCGCAATATTCGCCTGAACCGGGCCGAAAAGCGTCCACCTTGTTGCAAGCGCCTGGTGCTGCGGACCGTCTGACCGGCAGCATCATCCCGAGGTGCATCGCCGGGCCGCTTAGGCACAGCTCACGAACGGCAGCTATTCCATCAACCGTGCGCGAACCGGACAGTCCGCTATCAGCCAACACCAGACTTTGCGCGGGAAGCGTAGCTGCCCGCACTGGGCCGGGAGCCACAATTCAAACTGGAACACTACACCAGCCCATTAAAATCGCCCGTATGCTCAACGCTTGGTTCCGGTGGCGATATCGAGCCAAACCGCGAGCAGCAGGATCACGCCCTTGACGATCATCTGCCAGAACGTGTCGACGCTGAGCATCGACATGCCGTTGTCCAGGCTGGCCATGATCAAGGCGCCGATCAGGGCGCCGAACACGGTGCCCGAGCCGCCGCGCAATGAGGTGCCGCCGATCACGCAGGAGGCGATCGCATCGAGCTCCTGCAGGCTTCCCGCGGAAGGCGAGCCGGCGGCCAGGCGGGCGGTGGTGGTGATGCCGGCGAAGGCGGCCATCAGCCCCATGATCGCGAACACCAGCAGCTTGACCCGCTGGACATTCACGCCGGAAAGCCGCGTGGCTTCGAGATTGCCGCCGATGGCGTAGATGCGCCGGCCGAACACCGTCCGCCGCGCCATCAGGGTGAAGGCGCCGAGCAGCACCAGCAGCACCAGCACCGGGGTCGGCACGCCGCGATAATCGTCGACGGCATAGACAAAGGCGCCGATCGCGGCCGCGGCGGCGAATAGTTTCAGCGCATCGAGCCAGGCCGGTGGCGTCTCGAGCTTGTGCATCTGCCGGCGCGAGCGCGCCCTGAGCTGCACGAAGGCCAGCAGCACGAACACCATCAGCGCCAGCACATAGCCGATCAGGTCCGGCAGATAGCTCTGCCCGATCGCCACCAGCGAGGGGCTCGCCGGCGCGATGGTGACGCCGCCGGTGATGCCAAGCAGGACGCCACGGAACACCAGCATGCCGGCCAGGGTGACGATGAAGGAGGGCACCCGCAGATAGGCGACCCAGAAGCCGTTGAACATGCCGACCGCGACGCCGAGGATCATCACCACCAGCAGGGTGACGGGCAGCGGCATGTGGTAGGTGATGTCGAGGATGGCCGCGACGCCGCCCAGCAGCCCGAGCAGCGAGCCGACCGAAAGATCGATCTCGCCGGAGACGATGACGAACACCATCCCCGACGCGAGCATCCCCGTCACCGCCATCTGGCGAAGCAGGTTGGAGAAATTGCGCGCGGTCAGGAAGTCGCCGTCGGTGAGCTGCCAGAACAGGGCCCAGATCACCGCAATCGCGGTCAGCAAGGCGAGGATCTTGTAGCGCGAGAAGGCGCCCTTGATATGGTCGAGCCTGAGGTTGAAACCCGGCCTGGCATCCAGACCCGCCGGATGCGCGCCGCCCGCGCTATCCGGGAGAGCGGGGTTCGAGAGGGATGGCTTGTTCATCGCTATTTTCCTGGACCGCCTGGAATTCAGGCCGCGTGCCGGAGCGGCGTGATCGCGGCCGACAGCACCTGTTCCTGGGTCAGCCCGTCATTGGCGAAATCGCCACGCAATTCGCCTTCGCCGATCACCAGCACGCGGTCGGCGATGCCCAGCACCTCGGGCATCTCCGACGACACCATGATGACGGCCGCACCCGCGCGGGCCAGGGCGAAGATCAGCCGGTAGATCTCGTATTTGGCGCCGACATCGACGCCCCGTGTCGGCTCGTCCAGGATCAGCAGCTTCGGCGCCGGGGCCAGCATCTTGGCGATCACCGCCTTCTGCTGGTTGCCGCCCGAGAGGTTCGAGATCGGCAGGACCGGGCTTGCTGTCTTGATGCGCATCCTGGCGATGTCGGCGCCGATCGCGTTGAGCTCGGCCTCCTCGTCGATCAGGCCGCCGGACGCGAATTTGCCGAGCACCGCCATCGTCATGTTCTGGCCCACGCCCATGCCCGGGATGATGCCGTGCGCCTTGCGGTCTTCCGGCACCATGCAGATCCCGGCACGGACCGCATCGACCGGCGAGCGCACGCGCAGAGGCTTGCCGTCGAGGAACAGGCTGCCCTCGCTGCGGCCGCGCCAGGCCCCGAAGATCGCACTGACCAGCTCGGTGCGTCCGGCGCCGACGAGGCCGGCGACACCGAGTATCTCGCCCGCGCGCACCGAGAAGGACACATCATCGACGCGCTTGCGCTCGCGGTTGTCGGGGTCCCAGCAGGTGATATGGCGGGCCTCGAACACCACCTCGCCGATGTCGTGCGCCTCGCGGGGGAACAGGTTGTTCATCTCGCGTCCCACCATCATGCGGATGATGTCGCCCTGGGTGAGGTGAGACATCGGCGCTGAGGCGACAAAGGCGCCGTCGCGTATCACCGTGACGCTGTCGGCGATCGCCTCGATCTCGTCGAGCTTGTGGGAGATATAGACGCATGCGGTGCCGCGCCGCTTGAGGTCGCGCACCAGATCGAGCAGCACGTCGATCTCGCGCCGGGTCAGCGACGAGGTCGGCTCGTCGAGGATCAGCAGCCGGGCATTCTTGTTCAGGGCCTTGGCGATCTCGATCAGCTGCTGCTCGCCGCCGCCATACTGGTTCACCGGCCTGGCGACATTGATGTGCTGCATCCTGAGATCGGCCATCAAGGCCGCAGCGCGCGCGATCATCGCGTCGAAATCGATCAGCCCGAGCCGGGTCAGCGGCTCGTGGCCGAGGAAGATATTCTCGGCCACCGATAATTCCGGTATCAGCATCAGTTCCTGATGGATGATGACGATACCGGTCGCCTCGGTCTCGCGGATCGAGTTCGCGCGCAGCTCGGCGCCGTCCCAGACGATGCTGCCCGACCAGGTGCCATACGGATAGACCGCCGACAGCACCTTCATCATCGTCGATTTGCCAGCGCCATTCTCGCCGCACAGGCCGACGCATTCTCCCGGCCGCACCGCGAGATCGATGCCGTTGAGCGCGCGCACGCCGGAGAATTCCTTGACGATGCCGCGCATCTCCAGAAGAAACTCGCCCATCGCGCGCGCTCCCCGAGGATTATTGTCCGTACAGCTGAGCCTTGGTGTAGAAGCCGTCCTTGATCAGCAGGCCCACATTGGCCTTGGTGACGACGATCGGCGTCAGCAGCTCCGTCGGGACCTCCTCGCGGCCGTTATTGATCTTGGAGTTGAATGACGGCGTCTGGCCCTTGGCGAGCTGGACGGCCATCTTCGCCGCACTCGAGGCGATCAGCTTGAGCGGCTTGTAGACGTCCGTGGTCTGGGTTCCGGCTATGATGCGCTTGATCGCCGATAGATCCGCATCCTGGCCCGACACGGCGACCTTGCCGGCAAGCCCCTGCGCCGCCAGCGCCTGGATCGCGCCGCCGGCCACGGCGTCGTTGGAGCCGACGATGCCCTGGATGTTGTTCTTGTTCGCGGTCAGCGCATTCTCGGTGATCGACAGGGCTTCCGTCGCCGACCATTCGGGCACCCACTGCGCGCCCACGATCTTGATGTCGCCACGGTCGATCGCGGGCTGCAGCACTTTCATCTGGCCTTCGCGAAGCAGCTTGGCGTTGTTGTCGGTCGGCGCGCCGCCGAGCAGGTAGTAATTGCCTTTGGGAACCGCATCGAGCACGCCCTGGGCCTGCATCTCGCCCACGCGGACATTGTCGAACGAGATATAGGCGTTGATGTCGGCGTCCAGGATCAGGCGGTCGTACGAAATCACCTTGATGCCGGCCTGCTTGGCCTCGGCGACGATATTGCCGAGCACCTTGCCGTTGAACGGCACGATCACGATCACGTCCATGCCGCGCGAGATCAGGTTCTCGATCTGGGAGATCTGGCGCTGCTCGGATCCATCGGCGGACTGGACATTGACCGTCGCCCCCATCCCCTTGGCGGCGGCGACGAAATAGTCACGGTCGCGGGACCAGCGCTCGATGCGCAGGTCATCGATCGAAAAACCGATCTTCGGATGCGCGGCACTGGCATGGGCCAAACTCGGCAGGGAACTGCCGGCGAGCAAAGCGGCCAGACCGGCCGCAACCGCACGGCGCCGCGTGAGAGCGGAAACGAGGGGACGCAGACGCAAGATATCCTCCTGTGACAGGCATGTAATTGGCAGCCTGGTCGGCCACTCTTCTGTCGCTTGCCGGTGCCATGCGTATCAGCATGAGGCACGTACCACAACCGCGTTTCAGGACGACCTTCCGACTTTTTCCGTTGCACTGAACTGGCAACGATCCGGCCGAACATATGCCGCGCCGCAGCATATATCTCCACGCCGGACCCGACGAATTTTCCGGGGGAGCGGCGTTGAAACTGACTATCGTACCTCAGCCGCGGGTCTATGCTTTGCGGCATGAAGCGGGTCACTGTTCATGATGTCGCCGAGCAGGCCGGGGTTTCGCTTGCCACGGTCGACCGCGTGCTCAATGGCCGTCCCGGCGTCAGCTCCGGCATGGCCGACCGCGTCCGCGCGACGATCGAGCGCCTCGGCTTCCAGCGCGACCATTATGCCGCGAGCCTGGCCACCAGCCGTCGCCATCGCTTCGCCTTCGTGCTGCCGAAGCTCGATGCGAACAGCTTCATCTGTGCGCTGCGCGACGAGGTCGTCGCGCGGACCGCCCTGCTCACGCCACGGCGTATCCAGATCTCGCTGATCGAATACAAGGCTTTCGATCAACGGGCACTGTCCGACATCCTGCACGCCATCGCCGGGCACGGCCTCTCGGGCCAGGCGATCGACGGGGTGGCTGTCGTCGCCATCGACGCCCCGGCGGTCCGGGTCGCGATCGAGGGCCTGCACGACCGCGGCATCGCGGTCATCACCCTGATATCGGACGTCACCCCCTCGCGACGGCTGCATTGCATCGGCATCGACAATGTCAGCGCGGGAAGGCTGGCCGCATCCCTGCTCGGGCGATTCAACGCCCGGCGCCGGGGCCGCGTCGCGATGATCGCCGGCAAGCTGGTGCTGCGCGACCATAGCGAGCGCAGGCTGGGCTTCACCCAGGTGATGCAGCAGGACTATCCGCAGCTCGAACTGCTGGCCGCCGCCGAAGGGCTCGACGAGGGGGGCGTCACCGCCGAGCTCACGCACGCGCTGCTGGCGCGCCATGACGATCTCGTCGGCATCTATTCGATCGGCGCCGGCAACCGCGGCATCATCGAGGCGCTGGAACAGTCGGGGCGCCAGCATGACGTGGTGCTGATCGGCCACGAACTGACCGCGCATTCCCGGCGTGCCCTGTTGAGCGGGACCTTCGATGCCGTCCTGCACCAGCAGGTTTCGGACGAGATCATGGTCGCCGTCGAGGCCCTCAAGGCTGCCAGCGACGGCGCCAGCGATCATGTGCCGCCGCCGATACGAATCGACATCTTCCTTCGCGACAATCTTCCCTGAGGCTCGCATGTTCATCGGCTCCACCTTCATCGGCATCGATATCGGAACCTCCTCGGTCAAGGCGGTGCTCATCGACGAAAGCCAGCTTCTGCTGGACGGCGCGTCCCGGCCGCTCAGCGTCAGCCGCCCGCATCCGGGCTGGTCGGAGCAGGACCCGCGATCCTGGTGGGACGCCACGCTGGGCGTGCTGTCCGAACTGGCCGCGGCGCAACCCGAGGCGATGGCCGCACTCCGCGGCATCGGCCTGTCGGGACAGCAGCATGGCGCGGTGCTGCTCGATGCGCAGGGCGGCGTGCTGCGCCCCGCCATCCTCTGGAACGACACCCGCAGCCAGCTCGAATGCGCCGAGCTCGAGGCCGATCATCCCGGGCTGCGCAGCATCTTCGGCAACATCATGATGCCCGGCTTCACCGCGCCCAAGCTGCGCTGGATCGCCAAGCACGAGCCGGACATCTTCGCGCGCACCCGTCGCGTGCTGCTGCCCAAGGATTATGTCCGCCTGTTGCTGAGCGGGGAAGCCGTCTCGGACATGTCCGACGCCTCGGGTACCGGCTGGCTCGATGTCGGACGGCGCGACTGGTCGGGCGAGGCGCTCGCCGCCACCATGCTCGACCGCAGCCACATGCCGCGGCTGGTCG
>CAXTCT010000088.1:0-6391 GCA_964242565.1 uncultured Acetobacteraceae bacterium
AGATCGTGCTCGGGCTGCCCGCGTTGGCCGCCTGGCAATGGCTGGAACATCATTGGCGGCGGAACGCGCCGGCGCGGCCAGGCGCAGCAAGACTGTCGAACCGGCAGGCCGTGCCGCCGGAACCGGCCGGCCGCAACGGCGAGATGCAGGCGGCACTCGATTATGGAGACGCGTCTTGAGCAACGATACCTGGTCCCACAAGCTGGCCCGAATCGTGGCGCGTCCGCTGATCGGCACCGGCATCACGCCGAACCACCTGACGACGCTGCGGCTGCTGACCGGGCTCGCGGCCTGCGCCTGCCTGGCTCTTGGCCCGCGCGCGATGCGCGATGCCTTGCCCTGGGGCGGGACATTGTGGGTGCTGTCGGCTTTTCTCGATCGCGTCGATGGCGAACTCGCCCGCGTCGGCAACATGATGACCCCGGGTGGCCATCGCTACGACTACAGGGTCGATAACGGGGTGAATTGCCTGTTCTTTCTCGCGATCGGCATCGGGCTGCGTCATGCGAGCCTGCTCGGCCATGATCTCGGGCATTGGCCGGTCGCGCTCGGGCTGTTGTCCAGCTGCGCGCTGCTGCTGTGCAACTGGATGTCCGAGATCTACGAGACCCGGCAGGGCAACCAGGGCCGGATTTACGCGGGCGCCTGGGGCTTTCATCCCGATGATGCGCTCTACCTGCTCGGCCCCGCCGCCTGGCTCGGCTGGCTGCTCCCGGTCCTGGTGGGTGCCGCGGTCGGCACCAGCGTCATGGCGGTGGTCATCTCGGTCCGGCTGCGCCATCAATTTCATCCTGTCTCCGCCGCAACACGCTGAAAGCTGAAGATCGATGCTGGCCGGACCCCTCGGACGGCTGGTTGCGTTCTGCGCGCGCCGTGCCCCGCTCATCGTGCTGTTGGCCGCCCTGCTCGGAGCCGGGGCCATGCTGGCGACGAAGGCGCGCCTCGGCGTCACCACCGACACCGGCCAGCTATTTTCCGCGTCCCTGCCCTGGAAGAAGCGCGCCAACATCCTCAAGAAGGATTTCCCCCAGGGCGAGGATCTGCTGATCGCGGTCATCAGCGCCAGGATCCCAGAGGAGGCCGAGGAGACCGCCCTGCAGCTGGATCAGGCGCTGGCGCCGCGCACCGACCTCTATAAACATGTCCGCCGGCCGGATGCGAACCCGTATCTGGTGCGCAACGGGTTGCTGTTCCTCGACGTGGGCCCGCTCGGCCGCCTGCTCGATGCGACGATCGCGGCACAGCCTTTCCTGGGCCAGCTCGCCTCGGACCCGTCGGCACGCGGGCTGTTCGGCGCGCTGGACCTGATCGGCGAGGGCGTGGCCCATGGCCAGGCCAACCTGGCCAGCTTCCAGACCCCCCTGCGCGGATTTGCCGACACGCTGACAGAAGCCGCGGACGGTCATCCCGAACCGCTGTCCTGGCAGAGGCTCCTTGCCGGCGGCCTGTCCAAACTGAGCGGCAAATACCAGTTCGTGATCACCCAGCCGCGTCTGGATTACGGCTCCTTCGCGCCGGGCGGCAAGGGCACGGACGCGATGAAGCGGGCCATCGCCTCGCTTGCCGACGTGAAATCCGGCGAGGCGCATGTCTACATCACCGGCCAGGTGGCGCTGGACGACGAGGAATTCGCCACCGTGGCCGAAGGGGCGGTGCGCGAGTTGTTCGCCTCCCTGGTGCTGGTGACGCTGTGGCTGTTCCTGGCCGTGCGCAGCTGGCGGATCATCCTGCCGATCGTCATCGTGCTGCTGTTCGGGCTGCTGCTGACGACAGGTTTCGCCGCCCTGGCCGTGGGCACGCTCAACCTGGTCTCGGTCGCCTTCGCCGTGCTGTTCATCGGCATCGCGGTGGATTTCGCGATCCAGTTCTCGGTGCGCTTCCGGGCCCAGCGCGAGCCCACGGGTGGCCCGATGCCGATCCAGGCGGCCCTGGCCGCGACAGGACGCGAGACCGGGGTGCAGATCCTGATCGCATCCGCGGCGACCGCGGCCGGCTTCCTGGCCTTCACGCCGACCGCCTTCAACGGGGTCGCCCAGCTCGGCCTGATCGCGGGCATCGGCATGCTGATCGCCTTTGTCTGCTCGCTGACCTTGCTGCCGGCGCTGCTGCGCCTATTCGATTTCCGCTCGCCGGGGCGTGACGAGGGATTCGGCTGGGCCCGCCCGATCGATCAGGCGCTGCGCCGGCACCGCCGTCTGGTGATTGGCGGCTTCGCGCTGCTCGGCCTGGCGGGAGCGGCCATGCTGCCGCTGCTGCGCTTCGACGGCGATCCGCTGCACACCAAGAACCCCAATTCGCCCGGCATGCAGGCGTTGCACCTTCTGATGTCCGACCCGATGACCAGCCCATACAGCGCCGAGATGCTGGTCCCCAGCCTGGATCAGGCGCGCATCCTGGCGGTCCGGATCGAGAAGCTGCCGCTGGTGCATGACGTGCTGACGCTCGACAGCTTCGTGCCGACCGATCAGGCGCGCAAGCAGCCGATGATCCAGGATGCCGCCTCGATCCTGCTGCCGACGCTGACCCCGTACGACGCGCCGGCGCATCCCGATGCCGCCGCCATACGGACCGCAGCGTTGAAGACGATCGCCTCGCTCACCCCGGTGCTGCCCAGGCTGCCGCCGGCCGATCCGCTGCGCGCCATCGTCAGCGCCTTGCGGCGTCTGTCGGTTCAGCCCGACGCGGCTCTGCTGGCGACCGACCGGGCGCTGGTCCGCTTCCTGCCGATGCAGCTCGAACAGTTGCGCACCGTGCTGCAGGCCGGCATGCAGCCCGGTCCGATCACCATCAAGGATGTCCCGCCCGACATCGCGCGCGACTGGATCCTGCCGGACGGACAGGCGCATATGGAGGTGCATATCAAGGGCGGCGCTTCGGACAGCCACACCTTGCACAAATTCCTCTCCGAGGTGCGCGGCGTCTGGCCCGATGTGGCCGGATCGGTGGTGACCATCGTCGAGAGTGCGAACACCATCGTCTCGGCGTTCGAGACGGCGGCACTATCGGCGCTGGCGATGATCGCGCTGATCCTGCTGGTGGCGCTGCGGCGGATGCGCGACATGGCGATGGTGCTGGCGCCGCTGCTGCTCTCGGCCATGCTGACGGTCATCCTCTGCATAATGCTGCCGCAGCCGCTGAATTTCGCCAACATCATCGCCCTGCCGCTGCTGCTCGGGGTGGGGGTCAGCTTCAACATCTATTTCGTGATGAACTGGCGGGTCGGGCTGCGCTATCCGCTGGCCTCGCCCACCGCCAAGGCGATCCTGTTCTCCGCCCTGACCACCGGCACCGCCTTCGGCTCGCTCGCCCTGTCGCACCATCCCGGCACCGCCAGCATGGGCCGGCTGCTGCTGATGAGCCTCGCCTGCACGCTTATTGCAACGCTGGTGTTCGAGCCGGCGCTGCTGCCGCGCCGAAAGCAGGAACCGCATTGATGCGCGCCAGTCTCCTTGTCGTAGCCGCCACCCTGATCGGCCCGTTATCCGCCCGCGCGGCCAAGCCCATCGCGATCAAGGTCGTGGTCGTGACCACCTTCGAACTCGGTGCCGATACCGGCGACATGCCCGGCGAGTTCCAGAACTGGGTCGAGAAGCTGCCGCTCGGGACCGTGCTGGCCTTTCCGCAAGGCTACCACCCGTTGCGCTACAATCCCCGGCTCGGCGTGCTCGGCATGGTCAGCGGAGAAGGGCCGGTCCGGATGGCCTCGTCGATCACGGCGCTGGGCTATGACCCGCGCTTCGATCTGAGCCACGCCTATTTCGTTCTGGCCGGTATTGGCGGGATCGACCCGAAGATCGGCTCGGTCGCTTCGGCGGCCTGGGCGAAGCATGTGGTAACCGGCGAGGGCCACGAGATCGACGCCCGCGAGATCCCGGCCGGCTGGTCGACCGGCTATGTGCCGTTCCAGCGCGCCACGCCCTTCGCCCAGCCGGCGCCGCCCGTGGACGGGGTCTGGGGCACGGCGGTCTACACCCTCGATGCGGGCCTGGTGGATTGGGCATACGGGCTGACCCGCGACGTCGTTTTGGCCGACAGCCGGTCTTTGCAGGGGCTGCGCATGCGCTACACGGCGACGCCCCCGGCCCGAAAGCCGCCTTTCGTGCTCGAAGGCGACACCTTGTCGTCGGGCATCTTCTGGGTGGGCGACAGGCTCAACACCTGGGCCGAGGACTGGACCCGCTACTGGACGCACGGGCAGGGCGTGTTCGCCACCACCGCGGAGGAAGATGGCGGCCTGATGCAGGCGTTGACCTTCCTGTCGCACGCCCGCAAGGTCGATCTGGCGCGCGTCCTGGTGCTGCGCACCGCGAGCAACTACGACATGCCGCCGCCTGGCGAGACCGCAGCCGAGCTGCTGGCCTCGGAAGGCAAGGAGACCGGCTTCTCGGCCTATCGCGCCTCGCTGGACTCCGCCTACGCGGTCGGCGGCAAGGTCGTGCTGGAACTGGCAACCCACTGGAACCAGTATCGCGACCGCATCCCGTCCGCCAGGGAGTGACGGGACGAGCCTGTCCTAGCGGCTGGTTTCGTGGCTGGGGTCGGCGTTCTGGTCGCCGCTCCTGACCTCCTGACGCGAGGCGGGCTTGCCGGTGGCCGGCGCCGGCCTCGTGCCGCCGGGATCGGTTCCGGAAACCGGGGTGTTGGCGGTGGTCTTCTCCGTCGATGGTCCTGGATCCTGGGGCATGCTCTGCTTCCTCCTCAGCAGCTTCCACGCCTGGATATGGCGTTCGTTCCTCCGGGTCATGCGGCGGCGATGATCCGGCCCGCGATTTCGGCCAGACCGGGCGCGGCCAGATCGGGCGCATCGAGGCTGCCAGGCCAGGGCAGGCCGTACGACACGTAGGCGGTGGACAGCCCCGCCGCCCGCGCTCCGTGCAGGTCCCACGGGTGGGCCGCCACCATGACCAGCGCGTCCGGAGCGAGATGCAGGCTGGCGGCCATGGCATGATAGACCTCCGCCCGAGGCTTCGGCAGGCCGACGCTGTCGATCGAAAGCGTCCGTGACATGAGGCCGCGCAAACCGGCGCGATCGAGCAGGGCTTCGGTGGCCGGCAGGCTGCCATTGCTCAGGGCCGCGCAGGCCAGACCCTGCGCCGTCAGGGTTTCCAGGGCCACACGGGCATCGGGCCGGGGCTCGAGCTGGTGCATTCCCTCCAGCACCGACCATACGGAGGCCTCGTCCGGGCCGAGATGGTGCATCGACAACAGGTGACGCAGATTATCCGCCAGAACCGCGCTCATCGGCGCGGTTCGGCCGGTGACGCCAAGGGCGAAGAGATCACGCAGGCTCGACGCGAACCAGATCTCCAGGCTGTGTCCCGGCAAGCCGCAGGCGATCAGGCGCCGCCGCTGGTTCTCGAGCGAGAACAGCGTCCCGATGACGTCGAAAACCACCGCCCGGGGCGCGTTCGGGTTCCGCATGGTCGTGTTCCTCCGCTGCTTCCGCCTGGTGCGGTTCAACGCGCCCGCCTGGTCCACGTTTGCAATCTTCCCTCGAACTGCAAATGAGAACCGTTTGCATATTCTGTTGGATGTGTTAGGGAAAGCGTCAGATTTCCTCAGGTCCGGGTCCTTATGCTGGTTCCCTTCCTCATCATGTTGCGCGAAGGCGTCGAGGCCTCCCTGATCGTCGGCATTGTCGCCGGCTATCTGCGCCAGACGGGCCGCAGCGCCTGGCTGCGATCGGTCTGGATCGGGGCCGTCGCGGCCTCGCTGCTGTGCCTCGCGGCAGGCGTGGCGCTCGATCTGGCCAGCGCCGAGTTTCCGCAGAAGCAGCAGGAATTATTCGAGGGCGTCGTCGGGCTGATCGCCGTGATGATCCTGAGTTCGATGGTGCTGTGGATGCAGCAGGCGGCCCGCTCGATGAAGGCGACCTTGCATCGCTCGATCGAGCAGGCGATCGGCGCTAAAGGCAATGCCGACACCGGCCAGTCCTGGGCCCTGGTGGGGATGGTGTTCCTTGCGGTCGGACGCGAGGGGCTGGAGTCCGTGTTCTTCCTGCTCGCCACGTTCGAGCAGAATGTCGGCATCGCGGCCCCGGTCGGCGCCATGCTCGGGCTGCTGTCGGCGATCGGCATCGGCTACGGCATCTATGCCGGCGGCGTGCGGCTCGACCTTCGGAGTTTCTTCCGCTGGACCGGCATTTTCATCGTCTTCGTCGCCGCCGGCCTGCTCGCGGGTTCGCTGCGCGCCTTCCATGAGGCCGGGCTGTGGAACAGCCTGCAGGGCATCGCCTTCGACATGAGCGGAATCCTGCCCGTGGACGGGCCGGCCGGCACGGCGCTGGCCGGCATCCTCGGCTACCAGGACATGCCGACGATCGGCGAGGTGATCGTCTACGTCGCCTACCTCATCCCCGCCCTGATCCTGCTGCTGCCTCGCGGCCCTGCCA
>CAXTCT010000088.1:6491-7734 GCA_964242565.1 uncultured Acetobacteraceae bacterium
TCCAAGGCGCCGAACCCGGGCAGGCCAGCCGGCTGATGGCTCGAACCGATGGACCCTTCCGAATGCGCATGAGACCGTTTCGATTTCCCCTGTTCGGCCTGCTCGCCGCCAGTGCCCTGGCCGGACATGCCTCGGCCCTGGAGCCGGTGGACGTCACCGTCACGCGACAGGGCTGCCAGCCCGGCTCGCTCACGGTGCCGGCCGGCGAGACGGTGTTCCGCGTCCATAACGCCAGCGCGCGCGCGATGGAGTGGGAGATCCTGGACGGAGTGATGGTCAAGGAGGAGCGCGAGAATATTGCCCCGGGCTTCGTCCAGAAGCTGACGGCGCGTCTCGATGCGGGCATCTATGCCATGACCTGCGGCCTGCTGAGCAACCCGAAAGGCAGCCTCGTCGTGACGCAGGTGATGGACAGCCAGCCTGCCCGCCCCTCGGTCCTGGAGCTGGTCGGACCGGTCGCGGCCTACAAATCCTATGTCGAGCGCGAGACCGACGCCCTCGTGTCCCAGACCACGACGCTGGTCGCGGCGCTGAAGGCCGGCAAGCTGGACGAGGCCCGTGCGGCCTATGCGCCGGCGCATAGCCATTACGAGCGGATCGAGCCGGTGGCGGAACTGTTCAACGACCTCGACAAGAGCATGGACAGCCGCGCCGACGATTACGAGAAGAAGGAAGCCGACCCGACCTTCCGCGGTTTCCACCGCATCGAGCTTGCCTTGTTCAGGCAGAACACCACCGGCGGCACCGGCCCGGTCGCCGACCAGCTGCTGGCGGACGCGCGAACCCTGCAGAACCGCCTCGCCGACCTCGTGGTGCCGCCGGGCAAGATGGTCGGCGGTGCCGCCGACCTGATCGAGGAGGTCTCGGCCACCAAGATCACCGGCGAGGAGGACCGCTACAGCCGCACCGACCTGTGGGACTTCCAGGCCAATATCGACGGCTCGAACAAGATCTTCACCCTGCTGCGTCCGCTGGTGCATCGTGCCGATCCGGCGCTGGAAGGCGAGATCGCCGCGAATTTCGACAGGGTCGACGCGGTTCTCGCGCGCTACCGCATCCAGGACGGCTTCAAGAGCTACGACACCCTCACCGCCGACGACCGCAAGGCGCTCAAGGGCCCGGTGACCTTGCTGGCGGAAGATCTCGCCAGGCTGCGCGGCACGCTCGGGCTGGAGTAGACATTGCGATGACCGACCAGCCTTCCGTCTGCGCGCCCTTGTCCATGGCAGGGATGGCCGCTTCA
>CAXTCT010000089.1:0-7647 GCA_964242565.1 uncultured Acetobacteraceae bacterium
TCTTGGCGTTCACCGTGAACGGCGTGTCGATCTGCCCGGGCTTGACCAAAGTCACCGAGATCGGCGCGCCTTCGTCCTCGAGCTCCATGCGCAGCGCCTCGGTGAAGCCTTTCACCGCGGCCTTGGACGCGCAATAGATCCCCTGCAGCGGCACCGCGCGCTCGGATACCTCGCTGCCGAGGTTGATGATGGCGCCCCCTTCGCGGGTCCTGAGATGCCGCGCGGCCTCACGGGAGCCGTAGACCTGGCCCCAGAAATTGGTCTCGAACGAGCGGCGCATGTCCTCGATCGAGACCGCCTCGATGGTTCCATAGACGCCGACGCCGGCATCGTTGATCCAGGTGTCGAAGCCGCCGAAGGCCTCGACGGCCTTCTGCGTGACCCGGGCGATCTCCTCCTCGCGGCCGACATCGGCCACGACGTGAACCGCCTCGCCGCCCCGGTTCGTGATCTCGGCCACCAGCTCGCCCAGCGCCTTCTCGCTGCGCGCCACCAGAACCAGGCGCGCGCCACGGTCCGCCGCGATGCGCGCCGTCGCCAGGCCGATGCCGGAGGTGGCGCCGGTGATCACGATGACCTGCTCGGCAAGCGGCTTGAGTCTCACCTTCATTATTCGATCCTTCCCGGTTTCGGCGCGGACACCGGCTAGAGGTGAAACACCACCTTCACGCATCCATCCACCTTATCGCGAAATGTCTTGTACAGTTCTGGACCGTCGTCGAGTTTGATGCTGCGGTGGGTAATCAGGAAGGCGGGATCGATCCTGCCCTCCTGGATCAGCCTGGTCAGCGGCTCGAGATAGCGCTTCACGTGGGTCTGGCCGGTCTTCATGGTCAGTCCCTTCTGGACGACCGTCGCCATGTTGAGGGGCACCGGGCCCGCATACACGCCCGGCACCGAGACAATCCCGCAGGGCCGCACGGCGGTGATCATCTGCTCCAGGGCATAGGGGCGCTGGGTGCTGGTCAGCTTCTCCTGGATCGTGCTCAGCAGGCCCATGCCGCCATGGCCGCCGGCCACGGATTCCATGCCGACGCAATCGATCACGCCATCGGGGCCCTCGCCCTTGGTTATTTCATTGAGGCGATCGAGCACGTCCTCCTTGGTGAAGTCGATCACGTCGGTGGCGCCGGCCTGGTGGGCCAAGGCGATCCGCTCGGGAACATGCTCGATCACGACCACCCGCTCGGCCCCCATGATCACGGCCGACTTGATGGCGAACAGGCCGACCGGGCCGGCGCCCCAGATCGCGATGGTCTCGCCACCCTTGATGTCGCAATGTTCCGCACCCTGCCAGCCGGTCGGCAGGATGTCGGTCAGGAACAGCACTTGCTCGTCGGCGAGGCCTTCCGGCACCTTCATCGGCGCCACGTCGGCCATCGGGACGCGCACATATTCGGCCTGGCCGCCGGCATAGCCGCCGGTCAGATGGGAATAGCCGAACAGGCCGGCGGTGGGATGGCCGAACATCTTGGCCGCCATGGCGCCGTTGCGGTTGCTTCGCGTGCAGCACGACCAGTTGCCCAGCCTGCATTGCCGGCATTCGCCGCAATTGATGTTGAACGGCACCACGATCCGGTCGCCCTTCTTCAGGGGATGATCCGGCGAGCCGACCTCGACCACCTCGCCCATGAATTCGTGACCGAGTATGTCGCCGCTCTCCATGGTCGGCATCTGCCCGTCCATGAGATGCAGGTCGGAGCCGCAGATCGCGCAGCTGCTCACCTTGAGGATGATGTCGCGGCTATCTTCGATGGCGGGATCAGGGACCGTATCGCAGCGGATATCGCCCTTGCCGTGCCAGCATAATGCCTTCATGTCGCGTTCCTCCCGGGATATGCCGCAGGCAACGTGCATGACCGCCAGGGGTTGACCGACAAATGCCTGGCTGTCGCACTTCGTGTACCGGCATCAGACCGAAGGGCGAGGTGTTCTCGAATTCCGTCCGGTAGCTGAACTGCACCGCCATCAGCGCTCCGGCATCAGCGCTCCGGGCAGCGCGCCGCGGGGCGCCGCCGGATCGCCGGGCGCGGGTCTATGGTGTCTTGCCCGGCATCATGTCGCATTTGACGAACTTGCCCTTGCCGTCACGGCATTTCTTGGCCTTGAGCGGGGGGCAGGTCACGAACTTGCCCTTGTCGTTGCGGCAAGGGGCAGCCGAGACGGTCGTGCTGAAAGCAAAGCCCAAGGCGAGCACGGCAAGCATTGAACGGCGCATGTCTTCCTCCTGATCATTTCCATCCCAGCCTATCAGGCCGTGGCGGCGTTGCCATCAGCAACGCCGGGACAAGCCGCGTGCCCAGACCAGGAACATCACGATGGCCACCAGCGACAGGCTGAACCAGGTGATCGCATATTGGAGATGGTCGTTCGGCGGCCGTGGCAGGCCGCGTGCCGGATCGGGCACCGCCGGAGGTCCGACGGCAACCAGCGTGTAGGGCAATGGCGCGGGCAGGCCGATTCCGGCGGCGATCCGGGCCGGGTCGAGCGTGTAGAAGCGGCGGCCGCGCGGGTCGTCCCGGGCGCTGAGCCAGTTCGGATGCTCCGCGGGACGGATGTAGCCGGTGACATCGACGACACCGCCCGCCGGCAGCGGCGGGTATTTCACCCAGCCCAGATCGACCAGGAGCGGCGGGTATCCGGCGCGCAGCAGCGGCTCGACCAGATGCGTGCCCATGACCACGCGGCCCATGGCGTCGTCGCGCACGTCATCCTCGTAGGAGATGGCAAGGCGGGGGTCGAGCGTTCCCCGCACGGAGACCTTCTGGAAGGCGCCCGGCAAGGCGGGGAGCGGGATCGCGGGAGACCGCTCCGCTTTGTCCATGCCTGCCAGGATCGAATTTTTCCAGGCCAGACGCTGGATCTGCCAGACCCCGAGGCCGCTGGTCAGGCAGACCAGGACCAGGGTGATCAGGAACGGGAGGGCAAGTCGGCGCACGGCCCCGGCGGGAATCTACTCGTGAACCACGGGGCCGGCACCCCACCAATAGATGCAGACGAACAGGAACAGCCAGACGACGTCGACGAAATGCCAGTACCACGCCGCCGCCTCGAAGCCGAAATGATGGGCGACGTTGAACTGCCCTGCCTTCGAGCGGAAGAAGCAGACGATCAGGAAGCAGGTGCCGATGATCACATGCGCGCCATGGAAGCCGGTGGCGATGAAGAAGATCGCGGGATAGATGCCGCCGCCGCTGAACCTGAAGGGCGCCTCGGAATATTCCATCGCCTGGCAGCAGGTGAACAGCAACCCCAGGATGATGGTCAGCCCCAGCCCCATGATTAGCGATCTGCGGTCGCCCTCGATCAGCGAATGATGCGCCCAGGTGATGGTGAAGCCGGACAGCAGCAGGATCATCGTGTTCATGATCGGCAGGCTGAAAGGGTTGAAGGTATGCACCCCGAGCGGCGGCCAGAGCGGAGCGTTGGCGCCGGCGACATTCTCGGGAAAGATGGCGAAGTTGAAGAAGGTCCAGAAGAAGGCGACGAACAGCATCACTTCCGAGGAGATGAACAAGGTCATGCCGTAGCGGAGCCCGAGCCGCGTCACCGGGGTCAGGACCTTGCCGGTGACGCTTTCGGCGATCACGGTCCGCCACCAGAACACCATCACGGCGCCGATGCACAGGAAGCCCAGGATCAACAGCCAGTATTGCCCGAAATGGGCGGCGATCACGATGCCGGCCAGCATCAGGGCGCCCCCGAACGCGCCCGCTATCGGCCAGGGACTCGGGCCCGGCACGTAATAGGGCCGCTCCGGCGTGAACTCCGAGGGTGCGTGGGCCGGAGGCGCTTCCGTGCTCATGGTCAGATTGGTCCGCGATACGAGGTCATTGGCCCGCCGTTGCTGCCAGCTTTACCATCGAGAGGCCATAGAAGATCAGGCACAGGGCGAGCAGCGCCACGAGCAGGGCGATGTTGCGGCCACGCCGGCGACGCTTGAACTCGCGCGCCTCCTCGACCCCCATCCGCGGCGGGAAATCCCCGTCATGCCTCTCCCCGCCATGCCTCTCCCCGTCATGCCCCTCCCCGTCATGCCCCTCCCCGCCATGCGTTTCCCGGTCTGGCATCTCTGCGGGCATTCAGGCCAGGCGATCGATGATCACGGCGGTGAACAGCAGCGCGAGATAGGCCAGCGAAAAGCGGAAGGCCTGCCTTGCCGGCCGGTCGGCGGTCAGGCTGACCCCGGCCGCGTCCTGCCGGTCGCGCAGCACGCGCCAGGCGCAGAAAATAAAGCCGGCATCGAGCAGGATCGCCGTGGCCGCATAGATCGGGCCGGTCAGAAGCAGCAGCACCGGGAGCAGGGAGACCAGGGTCAGCAGCAGGGTGTAGACCATGATCTGCACGCGGGTATGGGCCGCCCCCCTTGTCACCGGAAGCATCGGCACTCCGGCACGGGCGTAATCCTTGCAGGCATAGAGCGACAGCGACCAGAAATGCGGCGGCGTCCAGAAGAACACGATCGCGAACAGCAGCAGCGGCAGCGTGCCGACCGAGCCTGTCACCGCCGCCCAGCCGATCAGCGGCGGAAACGCCCCGGCGGCGCCGCCGATGACGATGTTCTGCGGGGTCAGCCGCTTGAGCCACATGGTGTAGATGAACACGTAGAAGCCGATCGAGAGCGCCAGCAACGCCGCCGCGACAAGATTGGTCGCCAGCCACATCAGCAATACCGAGGCCACCGACAGCACGATGCCATAGCCCAGCGCGCCGGCCGCCTCGATACGCCCGGCTGCCACCGGGCGCGACGCGGTGCGGTGCATCAGCCGGTCGATGTCGCGGTCGTACCACATGTTGATGGCGCCGGCGGCACCGGCGGCGACGGCGATGCACAGGATGGCGATGCCGGCGACCAGCGGATTGATCCGCCCGGGGGCGATGACCAGCCCGGCGGCCCCGGTGAAGACCACCAGCGACACCACGCGCGGCTTGAGCAGGGCGAACCAGTCGCGGGCCTCGGCGCCGAGATGCGCCCGGGCGGCCGGATCGGGGATGATGGTCGCCCTCATGTTCGCCTGCCGGCCATGATCTCAGCCCACCATCAATGACGCAGCCGCGGCATTTCTTCGAATGTGTGGTGCGGCGCCGGCGACGGCACCGACCATTCCAGCGTCGTCGCGCCCGCACCCCAATAATTCGGCCCGAGCGTTGCCTTGCGGCTCAAGGTGATGACGATCACCAGCAGGAACACCAGCACCGACGCGCCGGAGATGAAGGCGCCGATCGAGGAGACATAGTTCCAGCCGGCGAAGGCGTCCGGATAATCCGGATAACGCCGCGGCATCCCGGCCGCGCCGAGGAAATGCTGCGGGAAGAAGGTGAGGTTGACGCCGATGAAGGTCATCCAGAAATGCAGCTGGCCGAGCGCCTCCGGATATTGCTTCCCGGTCATCTTGCCGATCCAGTAATAGAAACCGGCGAACATCGAGAACACCGCGCCGAGCGACAGCACATAATGGAAATGCGCGATCACGTAGTACGTGTTGTGCAGATACTGGTCGAGCGAGGCGTTCGCCAGGACCACGCCGGTGACGCCGCCGACGGTGAACAGGAAGATGAAGCCGACCGCGAACAGCATCGGCGTCTTGAACTCGATCGAGCCGCCCCACATCGTCGCGATCCACGAGAACACCTTGATGCCGGTCGGCACCGCGATCACCAGGGTGGCGGCCATGAAATAGGCCCGGCTATCGACCGAGATCCCGGAGATGAACATATGGTGCGCCCACACCACGAAGCCGACCACGCCGATGGCGATCATCGCATAGACCATGCCCAGATAGCCGAAGATCGGCTTGCGCGAGAAGGTCGAGACCACGTGGCTGATGATGCCGAAGCCGGGCAGGATCATGATGTAGACTTCGGGGTGGCCGAAGAACCAGAACAGATGCTGGAACAGGACCGGATCGCCGCCGCCCTGGGGATCGAAGAAGGCGGTGCCGAAATTGCGGTCGCAGATCAGCATGGTGATCGCGCCCGCCAGCACCGGGATCGCCAGCACCAGCAGGAAGGCGGTGACCAATTGAGCCCAGACGAATAGCGGCATCTTGTGCAGGGTCATGCCCGGCGCGCGCATGTTGAAGATGGTGGTGATGAAGTTGATGGCGCCGAGCAGCGACGAGATGCCGGACAGATGCAGCGAGAACAGGGTGAAATCCATCGCCGGACCGGGCTGGTACTGCCCGTTCGACAGCGGCGGATACAGCGTCCAGCCGGAGCCGGAGCCGCCGCCCCAGAGCAGGCCCAGCATGGTCATGAAAAAGCCGGCGATGGCCATCCACAGCGACATGTTGTTCAGGCGGGGGAACGCCATGTCCGGCGCCCCGATCATCAGCGGGATGAACCAGTTGCCGAAGCCCCCGATCAAGGCGGGCATCACCATGAAGAAGATCATGATCAGGCCATGCTGGGTGACGATGGCGTTCCAGGCCTGGCCATTGGTGACGATCTGCGAGCCGGGATGCAGCAGCTGCGCGCGCATGATCATCGACAGCGAGCCGCCGACCAGACCGGCCACGATCGACAGCAGGATGTACATCGTGCCGATGTCTTTGTGGTTGGTCGAACAGAACCAGCGCAGGAAGAAGCCCGGCGCATGGCTGTGATGATGTTCATGCTCGTGCGCATGGCCGGTCTCGAAGGCGAGCGCGCCCGCCGAGGCGTGCGGATCGACCGGCTGCTGCCCGTCATGCGTAGTTGCCGACATCCCTACCGTCTCCCGAGCGCAGGCGCGACCCGCCCGCTTCCACGACGCACGGACATGCTGCTGTGCGTCATGCTAACCCATTGCCGGACCAATGGTCCCCATTATCGTGCAAGGGCGAGTTCAACTCGCCTTGGGCGGCCCCAGCCTGGATGAGCCGGGCCTGAACCGGCCGGGCCTGAACCAGCCGGGCCTGAACCAGCCGGAGCCAGGGCGCTGAACTTGTTCTTCGCGTCCTTGAGCCATGCCGCGTAATCGGCCTGGCTGACCGCATGCACCTCGATCGACATGCCGTCATGGTTGATGCCGCAGATCTGGTTGCATTCGCCGTAATAGTCGCCCGGCTTGTCGACATTGAACCAGGTCTCGATCAGCCGCCCCGGGATCGCGTAGCGCTGCACCCCCAGCGACGGGATGAAGAAGCTGTGCAGCACGTCGCCGCTGGCGATCAGGACGCGCACATTCTTGCCGATCGGAACCACCAGGGGATTATCGACCGCAAGCTGGCGCAGCGATCTCTGCTCCGGCTTGAGCTGCTTGGACGGGATCATGTAGCTCTGGAAATCGAGCCCGCCCTCCTCGGGATAGGTATATTCCCAGTACCATTGATGCCCCGTCACCTTGACCGTCATGTCCGGGTGGGCGGTACGATCCTGGTAGTAGACCAGCCGGAACGACGGCACCGCGATCGCGATCAGCACCAGGACCGGGACGGTGGTCCATAATATCTCGATGACCGTGTTGTGGCTGGTCCGGCTCGGGACCGGGTTGGCGCGATGGTTGAACCGCACGATCACGTAGAGCAGCAATCCCGCGACGAATATCGTGATGGCAATGATGATGTAGAGCACGAAATTGTTGAGCGACTGCATCTCCGACTGCACGGAGCTGCGCGGCGCCTGCCGGCCCCACTGCCCGGGACGGGGGATTTGGGCCTTGGGGGG
>CAXTCT010000090.1:0-7646 GCA_964242565.1 uncultured Acetobacteraceae bacterium
GGGGGCCGCCATCGTACTGCCGGGGGCCGCCATCGTGTTGCCGGGAGCCGCCATCGTATTGCCGGGAGCCGACATCGCGCCGCCGCCGGATGCCGGGGCGCCGGATGCAGCCGGGGTCGCCGAGTCCGACCCGTTCGCCGGCACCACGCCGGCCTTGGCGTTCTGCAGGCTCTGCTCGTTCAGTTTCTGGGTTTCCGCGTCGCCGGAGTCGGCATTCTTCTTCATCATGCCATGCTTGCCGTGCATCATGTGATGATGGTGATGGTGATGGGTGCTGGCATCGTCGGTCGCGGCCATGGCCGGCACGGCCAAAGCCATCGCTGCCGCACAGGCCGTCGCACTCAAAGTCAATTTCATTTGGAATTCCCTCTCTGCCTGTCACAACGAACAGGTGGCAATTGCGGCGGAGCCGCCATGCTGACACGTTCAGGAAACGATTACACCGGGTGGCGGTTCCGCAACATGCGGATAAATCGCCCGCGGGCAGCCTGGCTTCAGGCGCCGGCCGGCTCGGCGGAAGCCGTGGGCGGTCCATACACGTCCCTCG
This sequence comes from uncultured Acetobacteraceae bacterium, assembly GCA_964242565.1. Taxonomy (GTDB): domain Bacteria; phylum Pseudomonadota; class Alphaproteobacteria; order Acetobacterales; family Acetobacteraceae; genus Lichenicoccus. Next base: position 548 of record CAXTCT010000090.1, read on the forward strand.
CGCGCCTGAGAAAGGCGCTGACCATCAGCCGCACGGCCTCGTTGAAGACGACGCCGATGGCCGACTGCAACAGCCGCGAGCGGAATTCGAATTCGACGAAGAAATCGACCTGGCAGCCTTTGGGATGCGGGCTGAAGCTCCATTTGTTGTTGAGATAACGGAACGGACCCTTCTCGTAGCGGACATGCGCGGAATGTGGCCGGTCCAGGGTGACGCGACTGGTGAAGGTCTCCCGGAACGGCCCGAAGCCGATCGTGAGGTCGGCATGCAGCTCGCCGGCAGTGCGGCTTGCTATGCGGGCGCCCACGCACCATGGCAGGAAATCGGGATAGCGCTCCACGTCGGCCACCAGGTCGAACAGCTGCTCCGGGCTGTAGGAGACCAGCCGGCGTTCGGCGTGGGTCGGCATCAGGCCGCTGCCAGAACCCGCGCGCGGGCGGCGCGCAGGGCGGCGAAATCCTCGTCGGCGTGATAGGATGATCGGGTCAAGGGCGTCGCACTCACCTGCAGGAAGCCCTTTGAACGCGCCATGCCGGCAAAATCGGCAAATTCATCCGGTGCCACGAAACGATCCAGCGCGGCATGCTTGATGCTGGGCTGCAGATATTGTCCGAGGGTGAGGAAATCGACGTCCGCGACCCGCAGGTCGTCCATCACCTGCAGGATCTCCAGCCGCTGCTCACCCAATCCGACCATCAGGCCCGACTTGGTGAAGATGCCCGGATCGCGCTGCTTGACCTGATCGAGCAGTCGAAGCGACTGAAAATAGCGGGCACCCGGGCGGATCGTCGGATAAAGCCGCGGAACGGTCTCGAGATTGTGATTGAACACGTCCGGACGCGCCGCCACCACCAGGTCGAGTGCGGCGGGCTTGCGCAGGAAATCCGGCGTCAGGACCTCGATCGTGGTTCCCGGTGCCGTCGCCCGGATCGCGGCGATGACGCGGGCGAAATGGGCGGCGCCGCCGTCCGCGAGATCGTCGCGATCCACCGAGGTGATCACGACATGGCGCAGGCCGAGGGCCGCCACGGCATGGGCGACGCGCCCCGGCTCGCCCGCATCGAGGGCAAGCGGCTGGCCGGTACGGACGTTGCAGAAGGCGCAGGCCCGTGTGCAGATCTCGCCCATGATCATCATGGTGGCGTGTCTTTGCGACCAGCATTCGCCGATATTCGGGCAGGCGGCCTCCTCGCACACCGTGACCAGATTCTGCTCGCGCATCAGCGCGCGCGTCTCGTGGTAGACCGGATGCGTCGGCGCCCGGACACGGATCCAGTCCGGCTTGCGCTGGATCGGGTTGTCCGGCCGGCGCATCTTCTCGGGATGGCGCGGCGCGTCCGCGGCCATGCGGTGGTCGATCAGCAGCCGGGTCGACATGCGGGGGCCCTGGAACACTTCATCGCCAAGAGATGGAGGCCAGCAACGCCTGCGTCAACGTCGCTAGAAGTGGATCACCTGTCCGTAGGCGTCGAGCACCGACTCGTGCATGGTCTCGCTCACCGTCGGATGCGGAAACACGGTGTGCATCAGCTCCTGCTCGGTGGTCTCCAGCGTGCGCGCGATGGCATAGCCCTGGATCATCTCGGTGACCTCGGCACCGACCATGTGGGCGCCCAGCAGCTCGCCGGTGGCGGCGTCGAACACGGTCTTGACCAATCCCTCCGGCTCGCCCATCGCGATTGCCTTGCCGTTGCCGATGAACGGAAAACGGCCGACGCGGATCTCATGGCCGGCCTGCCGCGCGCGCGCCTCGGTCAGGCCCACCGACGCCACCTGCGGACGGCAATAGGTGCAACCCGGGATATTGGTCCAGTCGATCGGATGCACGTCCAGCCCCGCGATCTTCTCGACGCAGACCACGCCCTCGTGGCTGGCCTTGTGCGCGAGCCAGGGCGCGCCGACGAGGTCGCCGATGGCATAGACGCCGGGCTCGCCGGTGGCGCAGAACGGGTCGATCTTCACATGGGTGCGCTCGACCTCGATCCCGGTGCCCTCAAGCCCGATCCCCTCGACATTGCCGACGATGCCGATCGCCGAGATGACCCGGTCGACGGTGATCTCCTCGGACTTCCCCGCCACCTCGACCGCCACCGTCACGACGCCGCCCTGCTTGCGGATCGTGCCCAGCTTCGCGCCGGTCAGGATGCGCATGCCCTGACGCTCGAACGCCTTGCGGGCGAACCGGCCGATCTCCTCATCCTCGACAGGCAGGATGCGGTCGAGCATCTCGACCACCGTCACCTCCGCACCCATGTTGCGGTAGAAGGAGGCGAACTCGATCCCGATCGCCCCGGAGCCGACCACCAGCAGGCGCTTTGGCATCAGCCTGGGCACCATTGCCTCGCGATAGGTCCAGATGAACTCGCCGTCCGGCTCCAGCCCCGGCCCGATGCGCGCCCGTGACCCGGTCGCCAGGATCACGTTGGTTGCGGTGAGGCTCGCGGCCGGCTTGCCGTCCTGGCTGACCTTGACCCGGCGGCGCTTGTCTTCCACGCCGTCGAGCATGCCGGAGCCGCTGAACACCGGTATCTTGTTCTTTTTCAGCAGATGCCCGACGCCGGAGGCGAGCTGGCCGGCGACCTTGCGCGAACGCTCGACGATGCGGCCGAGGTCGAAGCGGATATTGTCCGCGGTGAAGCCGAACTCGTCGAGATTATGCAGCAGATGGTTGATCTCCGACGAGCGCAGCAGCGCCTTGGTCGGAATGCAGCCCCAGTTCAGGCAGATCCCGCCCAGATGCTCGCGCTCGACCACGGCGGCTTTCATCCCGAGCTGGGCGGCGCGGATCGCGGCGACATAACCGCCCGGACCGCCGCCAACGACGATGAGATCGAATGCGGTCTCGGTCATGTTCGTCAGACCACCAGGCTCATCGGCGATTCGACCACCGACCTGAACACCGACATCCATTGCGCGGCCAGCGCGCCGTCGATGGCGCGATGATCGACCGACAGCGTGCAGGTCATGACCGTGGCGACCTCGAGGCGGTCTCCCGGGCGCACCACCGCGCGCTTGTCGCCGGCGCTGATGGCCAGGATGGCGCCCTGCGGCGGGTTGATGATTGCCGAGAACTCGCGCACGCCGAACATGCCCATGTTCGAGATCGAGAACGAGCCGCCCTGGAACTCGTCGGGCTTGAGCTTGCCCTCGCGGGCGCGGGCGAAGAGCGCCTTGGCCTCGTTGCTGAGCTGCGAAAGGCTCTTCAGATCGGCCTGCCGTATGATCGGGGTGATCAGGCCGTCGGGAACCGACACCGCGACCGAGATGTCGATGTCGTCGTACAGGATCACCGCCTCGTCGGTGTAGGAGGCGTTCACCCTGGGCACCCGGCGCAGGGTGACCGCCGCGGCCTTGATCAGCAGGTCGTTCATCGAGAGCTTGAACTGGCCAGGGCCATCCTTCGGGGCGGAAGCATTCAACTCGGTGCGCAAGGCCAGCAGCCGGTCCAGCTCGATGTCGATCGAGACGTAGAAATGCGGCACGAACTGCTTGGATTCCGTCAGCCGGCGCGCAATCACCCGACGCATGGTGCTGTTCGGGATCTTCTGGTGCGGCGCGGTGATCACGACCGGCGCGGCCGGAGCCTGGGCCTGGACCGGAGCCTGGGCCTGGACCGGAGCCTGGGCCGCGCGCCCGACCGCTTCGGCGGCTTTCTGCTGGGGCGGCTTCTGGTCGGTCGCCTCCTGGTCGGGCGCTTTTTGGGCGCGCTCGATATCGGCACGGACGATGCGGCCGTTGGGGCCGCTTCCGCTCAGCGACGCCGTGTCGATACCCGCCTCGCGCGCCAGCCGCCTGGCCAGAGGCGAGATGAACACGCGCCCGGCATCGGGCACCGCCGCCGCCCCGGCGGCCGGAGCGGCAGCGGCCGGCTTGGGTTCGCCAGCCTCCTTCGGCGGGCTGGCTTGCGGCTCCGGCCGGGCGGCGGTGCCGACGGCGGCAGCCTCCGGCACCGCCTCGCCAGCCTCGACGATGATGCCGATCGGCGCGTTGACCTTCACCCCTTCGGTGCCGTCCGGGACCAGGATGCGGCCCAGCACGCCTTCGTCGACCGCCTCGACCTCCATCGTCGCCTTGTCGGTCTCGATCTCGGCAATCACGTCGCCGGCGGCGATGCTCTCGCCCTCCCTTTTCAGCCAGCGCGACAGCGTGCCCTCGGTCATCGTCGGAGACAGCGCCGGCATCAGGATATTGACGGACATGAGGCGACCCTCAGAACAGCTTGCGGACCGCATCCACAACCCATTCGGGCTGCGGCAGGGCCAGCTTCTCGAGATTGGCGGCATAGGGCAGCGGCACATCCAGCCCATGCACGCGTGCCGGCGGCGCGTCGAGCCAGTCGAAGGCGTGCTCGACCACCTGCATCGCCACCTCCGCACCGATGCCCGCGAACGGCCAGCCTTCCTCGACCATGACCACGCGACTGGTCTTCTTGACGCTCTCGACGATGGTCGCGGTGTCCAGCGGACGCAACGACCGGAGGTTGATCACCTCGGCCTCGATGCCCTCGCCCGCCAGCATCTCGGCGGCCTTCAGGACTATGCCGACCATGATCGAGAAGGCGACGATGGTGACGTCGCCGCCGGCCCGCTCGATGCGGGCCTTGCCGATCGGAAGGATGAAATCGGGATCGGTCGGGCAGTCGAAGCTCTGGCCGTACAGCAGCTCGTTCTCGAGGAAGACGACCGGGTTCGGATCGCGTATCGCCGCCCGCAGCAATCCCTTGGCGTCGGCCGACGAATAGGGAGCCACCACCTTAAGGCCCGGCACGTGGGCGTACCAGCTCGCATAGCACTGGCTATGCTGGGCGGCGACGCGCGACGCGGCCCCGTTCGGACCCCGGAACACGATCGGGCATCCCATCTGGCCGCCCGACATGTACAGCGTCTTGGCCGCCGAGTTGATGATGTGATCGATCGCCTGCATGGCGAAGTTGAAGGTCATGAACTCGACGATCGGCTTGAGGCCGGTCAGCGCGGCCCCCACCGCCATGCCCGTGAAGCCATGCTCGGTGATCGGCGTGTCGATCACGCGGCGCTTGCCGAACTCGTCGAGCAGGCCCTGGCTGATCTTGTAGGCGCCCTGGTATTCGGCGACCTCCTCGCCCATCAGGAACACGTCGTCGTCGGCGCGCATCTCGAGCGCCATCGCGTCGCGCAGCGCCTCGCGCACCGTGGTGGGGTTGGTCTCGCCCCAGTCCCGTTCCGGCGCCACGCGGGCCAGCTCCGGGGTCTTGGCCTCGGACGCGCGGTCGGCGATCTCGCGGGCTCCGGATCCCTCCGCCGCGACCTTCGGCAAAGCCGGCTCTTCCCTGGCGGGAGGGGCCTGCCGGTCCAGCGAAGCGGCATCCTCGCCCTCGCCGAGCAGGATCGCGATGGGCGCGTTCACCGCGACATTCTCGGCTCCCTCGTCGACAAGCAGCTTGCCGATGATGCCCTCGTCGACCGCCTCGACCTCCATCGTCGCCTTGTCGGTCTCGATCTCGGCGATCACGTCGCCGGCGGCCACCGTATCGCCGACCTTCTTCAGCCAACGCGACAGCTTGCCCTCGGTCATCGTCGGCGACAGCGCGGGCATCAGCACCTGGCTCGACATCGTCTCAGCTCTCCACCAGGATATCGGTCCACAGCTCGGCCGGGTCCGGCTCCGGGCTCGATTGCGCGAACTCCGCCGCGTCCTGGACGATGCGCTTGATCTCGTCGTCGATGGCCTTCAACGACGCCTCGTCGGCGCCGCGCTCGATCAGCGCGTGGCGCACGCGCTCGATGGCGTCATGCTCGCGGCGCATCTGCTCGACCTCGTCGCGCGTCCGGTATTTGGCCGGGTCCGACATCGAGTGGCCGCGATAGCGGTAGGTGGTCATCTCGAGCAGGAACGGCCCCGCCCCGCTGCGGCAATGCGCCACCGCCTGCCTGGCCGCGTCATGCACCGCCTCGACGTCCATGCCGTCGACCTGCAGGCCGGGGATGCCCCAGGGCGCGCCGTTCTTGTAGAGATCGTGCGACGCCGAGGCGCGCTCGACGCTGGTGCCCATGCCGTAGCGGTTATTCTCGATCACGAACACGCAGGGCAGCTTCTGCAGGGCGGCGATGTTGAAGCTCTCGAACACCTGGCCCTGGTTCGACGCACCTTCGCCGAAATACGCGACCGACACCTCGTCGGTGCCGCGATAGCGGTTGGCGAAGGCGAGGCCGATGCCGATCGAGACCTGCGCGCCGACGATGCCGTGGCCTCCGTAGAAATTCTCCTTGCGCGAGAACATGTGCATCGAACCGCCCTTGCCGCGCGAATAGCCGGTCGCGCGGCCGGTCAGCTCGGCCATCACGCCGCGCGCCTCCATGCCGGTTGCCAGCATGTGGCCATGGTCGCGATACGAGGTGACCACCTTGTCGCCCGGCTTGAGCGCCATCTGCACCCCGGTGACCACCGCTTCCTGGCCGATATAGAGATGGCAGAAACCGCCGATCAGGCCCATGCCGTAAAGCTGACCAGTGCGTTCCTCGAAGCGGCGGATCAGCACCATGCCGCGATAGGCGGAGGTCAGTTCCTCCTGCGTCATCGTCGGACTGTTGCGCAGGTCGCCGACCTGCAGCGGGGTGCTTTGGGGCTCGCCCGCTTTCGCGTCCCGCGCCGCCGACGATTTATTCATAAGAACGCCCTTTCGCGCTTCTCACTGGTCAGACACCCTTGGCAGCCGGGCGCCCTGATGCTCCGCAACAAGGGTCTTGCCGCCCGACTTGGCGACCACCCTCAGGCCATCGATGCGCATGCCGCGATCGACCGCCTTGCACATGTCGTACAGCGTCAACGCCGCGATGCTCGCCGCCGTCAACGCCTCCATTTCCACCCCGGTCGGCCCGGTCGTGCGCACGCGGGCCTCGATCTCGATCCCCGACCCGTCATCCGCCGGCTCCAGCTCGACCGCCACCGCGGACAGGCTCAACGGATGGCACAGCGGGATCAGCTCCGACGTGCGCTTGGCCGCCATGATGCCGGCAATTCGCGCCGTCGCCAACACGTCGCCCTTCGCCATCCCGCCCGACAGAAGCAGCGCCAGCGTTTCCGGCCGCATCGACACCTGCCCGCGCGCGACCGCCTCGCG
>CAXTCT010000091.1:0-7591 GCA_964242565.1 uncultured Acetobacteraceae bacterium
GATCAGGCCCGCCACCCTTCATGTCGTCCACCTGTCAGGCATGTCCGACCCGGCCATGCGTGATCTGGCTATAGATCGCCTCCGGGGTGATCACGGGGGCGCCGCGGGTCAGGCTGGCGAACAGGCGCAGGGCTTCGACGCCGCCATGGTCGGCGATGGCACCATTCTCGAGTTCGTTGGCGAGCGCCTCGGCCCGCTCCGCTACGATCCCGACCGCCCGATCCAGCGCCTGCCGCGCCAACGCGAGTTGATCCCGCTCGTCCAGGCTCTCCCACGTTATACTCACAGCGCGCGCGCCTACCGATGTTGCCCCGGCAGGATAACGCGGAGAGATTAAGTTTCGGTTTCCACAATGACAGGCAACAGGCGCGGGCATGATCATCAGGAGCGACGAGATCGCCGACACCGGCACGCCAACCGGGGCGATGCGACTGCATCTGTTCCGTCCGGCCCTGGAAGGGCAATATCCCGGGATCGTGCTTTATTCGGAAATCTACCAGGTTACCGACCCGATCCGCCGCCTTGCCGCATTCGTGGCCGGCCTGGGATATATTGTTGCAATACCGGAAGTATACCACGAATACGAGCCGCCTGGGACGGTATTGCGCTACGACGCACCCGGCACCGATCGCGGCAATGCCCTCAAGACGACCAAGCCTGTTGCCGCGTTCGATGATGATGCCCGGGCCACGCTGGACTTCCTTCTGTCTCATCCGGCCTGTAGCGGCCGGCTGGGCAGCATGGGTGTCTGTCTTGGCGGTCATCTGGCGTATCGCGCGGCACTCGACCCGCGCGTCTCGGCGGCGGCCTGCTTCTATGCCACCGACATCCATACGGGTTCGTTGGGAGCCGGCAAGCAGGACGACAGCCTGGCCCGCATGGATGCGCTCAAGGCCGAAGCTATGTTCGTCTGGGGTCGCCAGGATCCGCATGTGCCCTTCGCCGGGCGGCAGCTGATCCGGGAGCGGCTGGAGGCGGTTGGCGCGTATTATGAATGGCACGAAGTGAATGCCGCGCATGCCTTCCTGCGCGACGAGGGTCCGCGCTATGATCCGGCCTTGTTCCTGCAGGCGATGGGCTGGGTGCAGGCGCTGTTCGCCCGCAGCTTGCGCGGGTGATATTCACGGTCCGGGCTGCAAATGCAGGCTGGGCCGGCACATCCGCTCCTTGGTGTCGGACGTATCGTCACCAACTTCCTTATCGTACGGCAGGATCGCAGCGATCCGGCCCGTCCCGAACCGGCGGGGGACACGACCGAGGCCGCCGCCTGGAGGTTTTTCCATGACGACACGTCGCATGCTGATGGCGGGCACTGCCGGATTGGCAGCCAGCGCCGCCTTCACCGCCTTCCGCCCGGCAACCGCCGTCACGGCCGCCGGGTCTACCCGTGGCACCCACCCCCCGGAGGTCACGCTCAGCGAGGCGGAGTGGCGCCGCAAGCTGACCCCGGCCCAGTTCAACGTGTTGCGCGAGTCCGGCACCGAGATGCCGTTTTCCAGCGCACTGGACATGGCATTCGCGGCCGGCCGTTATGATTGCGTGGGCTGTGGGCAGCCTCTGTATTCGTCACACGCCAAATTCGACAGTGGCACCGGCTGGCCGTCCTTCTACGAGCCGCTTGCGCACGCGGTCGCGACCCGGCCGGATGGCAGCATCGGCATGCAGCGCACCGAGGTGCGGTGCGGCCGGTGTGACGGCCATCTCGGTCATGTGTTCGATGACGGTCCGCGACCTACCGGTCTTCGCTATTGCATGAATGGCGTGGTGCTGAACTTCGTCGCCGGGCAGCCGGCATGAGCCGCGTTGCACGCTACGCCTTGCTGGCAGCCTTGCTGCCGGTCGGGCTCATCCTCGCCGGGCCGCATCTGCGTGCCGACGAAGCGCCACGCCTGGTGCCGGCGCCGCAGATCGACATGCCGCACCCGTCCGCCTCTGAATTGAAGACGCCGACCCTGCAGACGATCGTGGTCTCCGGAGGCTGTTTCTGGGGCGTCCAGGGAGTGTTTGAACATGTGAACGGGATCACGAGTGCGGAGTCCGGCTATACCGGCGGCACCGGCGACACCGCGAACTACGAGGCCGTCAGCACCGGCAGCACCGGCCATGCGGAATCCGTCAAGGTCACGTTCGACCCGGCCCGGATCTCGCTCGGCCAGGTCCTGCGTATCTTCTTCTCGGTGGCGCTCGACCCCACGCGGACCGACGGGCAGGGTCCCGACGAGGGATCGCAGTACCGCTCCGAGATCTGGACCGCGAACGCCGAACAAGCCCATGTCGCCCAGGCCTACATCGCCCAACTCAGCCAAGCCCATAGTTTTGCGGCGCCGATCGCCACCCGCGTCGACCCGCTTGGCGGCTTCTATCCGGCGGAGCGTTACCATCAGGATTACCTGGCACTCAATCCCGAGGCACCGTACATCGCCATCAACGACATGCCCAAGGTCGAGGCGTTGCAGCGCCTGTTTCCGACGGAATGGCGCGCCCAGCCGAGGACCCTGCTCGATCGGCATCCGCCGGCTTGATCCGGTTCTTTTTGATTTCGTAATAGCGCGTTAACGATGCGCCGTCATTTTGCGGGATCGTGGGAGTCTGGTTCCTTCCCGATCTGAGGAGAATTTCGTGCGCAATCTGTCGGACATCGGCATACGGGCCAAGATCGTCGTCGCCTTCGTCGCCGTGCTGATGGCGACCGTCGGTCTTGGTGCCTTCAGCATGCAGCGGATGGGTGCGATCAACAGAAGGGCGGAAATGGTGCGGGACCACAGCCTGCCAAGTGCGGCAGGGCTTGGGAAGCTCGCGTCGCTGATGGAACTGTACCGGGTCAAGGAAGCCCAGCATATCATGTCGACCGACGCCGCCGGCATGAAGGCGGAGGAGGCAGTCCTCGATCAGGTTGCAAAGGATGTGGCAAAGGCGAGGCAGGACCTGGAGTCCGCGATCACTCCGGGAGAAGAGCGCGAGCGCTTCGCCGAGATAGATCGGCTCTGGGCGAAATACGGCGAAGATCATGTCCGGATGATGGCGTTGTCGAGCAGGAACGCAAAGGCGGAGGCAGCCTCGTACTATAAGGGCGACGACGGCACCGCCTTCTACACGATGACGGATCTTCTGAACCGGGACGTCGCCTATAACAAGGCGGCCGGAATTGCCGCCGCCGACAAAGGCGCGCGGATTTGCGCCGCCACCCGGTGGTTGACCGGCGGCCTGCTTCTGGCGGCAACCCTGCTTGCCATCCTGATGGGCTTTCTGCTGATACGCGGGATATCCGTTCCGCTCACGGCGATGACCAAGGCGATGCGACGATTGGCAGCCAGAGACCTGACCGCGCCTGTCCCTGGTCTCGGCCGCCAGGACGAGATCGGCGCGATGGCTGCTTCTGTGCAGGTGTTCAAGGATCACATGGTCAAGGCGGATGAGCTTTCGGCCACGGAGGAAGCCCTGCGGGAATCGAAGGAAGCCGTCACCGCCCGCAGAATGGCGATGGCTGGCGATTTTGAGAAAAAGATGGCCCAGATGGCCAAGACGCTGGCGGCTGCCTCCACAAAAATGGAAGCCACGGCGCAGACCATGTCCTCGACGGCCGCCCAGACCGGCCAGCAGGCCTCGGTCGTCGCCTCCGCCGCCGAGGTGGCCAGCATGGGCGTGCAGACCGTGGCTGCCGCCGCGGAGCAGCTCACCTCCTCGATCCACGAGATCAGCCGTCAGGTCACCCAGTCGGCGCGGGTCAGCGAAAAGGCGGTGGCCGACGCCCATCGTACCGATGTCATTGTCCATGCCCTGGCCGAAGGGGCGCAGAAAATTGGCGACGTGGTCAACCTGATCACCGGTATTGCCGGACAAACCAACCTGCTGGCGCTCAACGCAACGATCGAGGCCGCGCGCGCCGGAGACGCCGGCAAGGGGTTTGCGGTCGTCGCCTCCGAGGTGAAGAACCTCGCCCTGCAGACCGCGAAGGCGACCGGCGAGATCGGCACGCAGATCAGCCAGGTTCAGGCCGCGACCGCCGAGGCCGTGGAAGCAATCAGGAGCATCTCCGCGGTCATCGATGAGGTTGCGACCATCGCGACCATGATTGCCGCGGCGGTCGAGCAACAGGGGGCCGCGACGGCGGAGATCGCCCGCAACGTGCAGCAGACCGCGGCCAGCACGCAGATCGTGACCACCAACATCTTGGGCGTCAGCCAGGCTGCGAACGATTCCAGGGAGGTGGCCGGCCAGCTCCTCGGTGCGGCGTCCGATCTGTCCCGTCAGGCCGATAGTATTTCGAGCGACGTCAGCAGCTTCATAGGCAATCTGCGTACAGCCTGACGAAGGCGCACCGCATCAGCCTGTCGACGCGTCCCGGCCTGACCGGCGTGAAGGCGCCGTGACCGAACGCGCCTTCAACCGGACCGGTCAGGAGTGACCCGACGCGTCGTTCTTGAACCGGAGGAACCCTCTACACCCGAACTCCCTTGAATCAGGATTGGAAGGCCGTCGCGCGACGGCGTGCGGCACTTGGCTCCTGCCGGGTCAACACAGCTGCTCTTGGCTTCTTCCAGGGGGGTCCGTCATGGAACGACGTAATTTCATTAAGGCGACGGCGCTTGGGATGGCGGTTGCAGCCGGGGCCAAGGAGGCGCGTGCCCAGCTCGGGACCAGCCAGGGGGGCGTAGGCCGTGCCACCGGGCCGGTCACGTCGCTGATCGCCGAACATCCCGACATGAAATATCGCGCGCTCGGCCGCACCGGCGAACGCGTGTCCCTGGTTGGCATGGGAGGCTACCATCTGGCCAAGCCCGGAGGTCCAACCAGCGCGGAGGCGATCCGCCTGGTTCATGCCGGGATCGAGGCCGGCATCAATTTCTGCGATAATTGCTGGGACTATAACGGCGGCGAAAGCGAGACGCGGCTCGGTCGCGCCCTGGCGCATGGCTGGCGCAACCGGACCTTCCTGATGACCAAGATCGATGGCCGCACCGCCAAGGCTGCGATGCAACAGATCGAGCAGTCGCTGGGACGGTTGCAGACCGATCATGTCGACCTGCTGCAGTTCCACGAGATCATCCGCATGGATGATCCCGAGCGGGTATTTGCCGAAGGCGGCGCCCTGGAGGCCGTCCTGCGCGCCCGCGATCAAGGCAAGCTGCGCTACATCGGCTTCACCGGACATAAAAGTCCGGCGATCCACAAACACATGTTCGAGGTTGCCGACCGGCACCGCTTCCACTTCGACACGGTGCAGATGCCGTTGAACGTCATGGACGCGCATTTCGACAGCTTCGAGCAGGGCGTCTTGCCGATTGCCCTGGCGCATGGCACCGCAGTGATGGGCATGAAGGCGTTCGGTGACCCGTTCATCCTGGACACCAAGGCGGTATCGCCGATCGAGATGTTACACTACCCGATGAGCCTGCCGATCGCGCTGCAGATTACCGGCATCGACAGGATGGAGATCCTCCAGCAGGCCTTGGAAGCGGTGCGGAGCTTCAAGCCATTCACGCCTGAACAGCGCGCGTCGATCCTTCAACGGACAGCCGAGCTGGCACGGGACGGTCACGCCGAGAAATACAAGATATCGACACATTTCGATGGAACCGTGAAGAATCCAGAATGGCTCGGCTAGCCACACGCGCCCTGAGTACACGCATTGCCCTGCTGTGCGCTGGGCTGGTCACCGCCAATTGTGCCGTATGGGCCTGGGTGCTGGTCGTTTTCCATGCCTACCCGATGCTGCTTGGCACGGCGCTGCTGGCTTATGGCTTCGGCCTGCGGCATGCCGTCGATGCCGATCATATCGCGGCGATCGACAACGTCACGCGAACGCTGATGCAGGCAGGGCAGCGGCCCGTCGGCGTGGGGTTGTTCTTCTCGCTGGGTCACTCGGCCATCGTCGTCGCAGCCTCGATCGCCATCGCGGCCACGGCCACGGCGTTCAGGTCGCATCTGGAGTTGCTGCATGACGTCGGGGGGACCATCGGCACGCTGATCTCGTCGCTTTTCCTGCTGACCATCGCGGCCATGAACATCGCCATCCTGCTGTCGGTACGGCGCAGCTTCCTCAAGCTTCGCCGGGGTGAGAGCATCGAGGCGGATCAACTCGGCCTGCTTGTGTCCGGGGGCGGGCCTCTCGCACGCCTGTTCCGTCCGCTGTTCGCCCGGATCGGACGAAGCTGGCAGATGTTTCCGCTCGGTTTGCTGTTCGGGCTCGGCTTCGACACAGCAACCGAGGTCGGACTGCTTGGCATTTCGGCGGCGGAGGCGTCGCATGGGCTGCCGATCTGGACGATCCTGGCCTTTCCCGCCCTGTTCACCGTCGGCATGTCGCTCGTCGACAGCATCGACAGCGTGCTCATGCTGGGCGTGTACGGCTGGGCCTTCATCAAGCCTGTGCGCAAGCTCTACTACAACATGGTCATCACTTTGGTCTCCGTGGTCGTGGCCGTGTTGATCGGCGGGATCGAGGTGCTTGGCCTGACCGGGCGACATTTCGCTTTGCATGGCCCGTTATGGAACATCGTCGCGGCCCTGAACGACAATTTTGGGCTGATCGGCTATTGCGTCATCTTGGTTTTCGTCCTGGCCTGGATCGGTGCGGCCATCTTCTACCGAGCCTGCGGTTTTGATCGCATGGAGGCCGAACTTCCGACCGGATGAAGGCACCGGATTTGCCCAAGCCCTGGCTCTGGGGGCCGGCGCCGCGATCTGGACGCCGCCGATTACAATTCTTAAACATCGGCAGGTGGCCAAAGCCGGCCAGCGGCACCATGTGATGCAAGGCTGCCGGAATTCGCGGCAGCGATCCGCAATGAGCACGAGACATGCCGCAAATCCGCAACCCCGTTCGCCTGCTCTGTTCGATACCGATATTGTTGATCCTGGACGCCTGCGTCACCCCGCCGCCCAGCGGCCCGAGTTTCGTTGCCTTGCCCGCGGACGGCAAGAATTTCGATCGCTTCCTGAGCGAGGATAATTATTGCCGTCAGGAGGCGCTCGGCCGTAGCGGTTATTCGAGCAGCAATGGCGTTAACGCCACCGCCGGCGGTGCCGTCATCGGCACAGCGGTGGGTGCGGGCGCCGGCGCCTTGCTCGGGGCCGCGGCAGGTGCTCCAGGCATTGGCGCCGCGGCGGGCGCCGGCACCGGCCTGATCGCCGGGTCAGCCATAGGGGCGGATAACGGGGCCCTCACAGCCGGAGGCGTGCAGCATAATTACGACGGCACCTACGCCCAGTGCATGGCGTCGTATGGCAATAAAGTTCCCTCGCTGGGGCAGATATCATCCTACCCGGTCGCCACCTATGGCTACGGTTATGGCAGCTATTACCCGGCCTACGCCTATGGCTATGGCGGATATCCGTTCTACGGGCCGGGCTGGGGTTTCGGCGGCTTTGGCTGGGGCGGCTTCTATGACGTCGGCTTCTACGGCCGTGGCTATGGCGGCTATCGTGGCGGCTATCGTGGCGGCTATGGCGGCTACCATGGCGGCTATGGGGGCTACCATGGCGGGGGTGGCGGCCATGGCGGTGGGGGGGCCCCCGTAATTCCTAAAGGGGGGACCGGGGGTTCCACCATGGGGAGGGGGGGGCCGAAGAAGCCCCCCCCCCCGAAATT